>JAFAZU010000182.1 GCA_019239585.1 Acidobacteriaceae bacterium | reverse complement strand
GCTGTATGAGCGAGCACGCCAATATCGAGCCCACGGCGCTCCAGATAAACTAACCGTCTGTGGACATCCCGTGGAAAAAGAACGTCGGATCGAGCAAAGTTTCTAGTTTCACTACTTGACGGACAGGCTCAGATGTCTTATGACTTTACAGCGACAACCCAGTATTCAGTTTACGGTTGGCCCGTTACTCGGCCAGCGTTCGGCCCGGCATAGTCACTCAGTGCTGAAGTCTGCGTTAAGGCTAACCTCTTGGCACCGCCTGGTTGCTTTTGCACGTTTGTGTTGCCGCGGAGAGATTCGCCGTGGGTTGCGGCAAGGGACTAACCCTTCGGTCTGTACGGAGCCAGAGCAGCAGCGCCGAGAGAGGGATGGCGAAGAGTGCCAACGTACTCGGCTCCGGCACGGGTGTGAGCAGATAAGCATGAGTCGGCCCGAAAGGGCGATCACCTTCCGCTACAATCTGGCCCTTATTATTGATCGCGGGCGCGTCCGTGAGCGTGAGGCCGAGGGAGGGATCGATGAGCGTATTCAGGTCCACCATGTGGCCATCCGTGTAGAGGAAAGCATGTTCGACACCCGCGAGTGTCCCTGAGCGGCCCGTGATTTCTCCGCGATCATTGATCGCCGCGCCGAGGCTTGCACCTCCTCCCAACGTGCCTAAATTGATCATCTGGCCGTCCGTATAGAGAAAGGCACGAAACCCAGAACCTGGCGGTTCGGCGAAACCCGTTACCTGTCCGGCGCTGTTGATGGCGAGCCCAAAACTATATTGGCCCCCCAGCGTATCGATGTCGATCATTCGACCATTCGTATACAGAAAGGCATTGCCGGAAACACTGCCAGGAACGCTTACGTTCCCTGTTACCTGTCCCCCATTGTTGATAGCAAAGCCCGCACTGACACAACAGCCCGTCAAGGTGCCTAAATCCATCAGGCGACCGTTGCTGTACAGAAAGGCATGCGCCTGGCCATCGGCTGTGCTTGAGATGCCCGTCACCGCGCCGTGATCGTTGATCCCGAAGGCTGCGCTGGTATCGCCTCCCAACGTGCCCAGGTACGTGATTAGGCCACCGCTATACACAAAAGCACGTCCAACACCGTTCAATGGGTCGTTCACGACACCGGCAATCTGTCCGGCGTTATTGATGCCATACCCGAGGCCGTTTCGGTATCCGAACGCACCGAGGTCCACCATTTGATTCCCTGTATAGAGAAACACATGCTCCCTGTCAAAACCGGTTCCCCGCGCTGCGGAATTGCTGACGTACCCCGTCACGTCCCCGTTATCGTTCAGGCTCGTCGCGTTTACATAGACAAAGCCGGCTCCCGGATCACCCAGGTCTGTCACGGCATAAAGCGCATCGGCCGAGACGATGGAAGGCGCGGCCATCACCAGCCCTAGAAGCGAACAGAGTTTAACAAGCATCCGGGACTTCTCCGCCCTCCACGCTATCACGAATCGGGGCTGTCAATCCTCAGCCCTGACGGAAAACGAGTGTTAGCGTTGCCAACGTCGAACGAGCGGACCGCAGTTCCAACCCGAATGGCGTAACGCCCGACCACAAGTTCTGGCTTGGCGATGAGAAGCCCGCACCAATGTGTACTGGTTCGCAGGGTGTCTCGCTGGGCAGCAACCCGGAAACAATCGGTCCTTACCTCCTGATCCTTTGGAGAAGGAACCGTCGTGCCGGGAGGGCCCACTTGGCGATAAGGCACGAAATACGCCGATGTCGGTAAAGTGACTAGCCACTCATGTCCGGACGTCACTTCTCTCTGAACGCCACTTCCCAACGGCTAAGCAAAACATCGGTAAACGCTGGGCCGTTTATCACGAGCAATCGGCATTGTGACAGGGATCCGTCTCACATATGCGACTTAGCGTCGCGCTTCGGTAGCCGACGCCCAGATGAAGATCGACGATTTTATGAGCTTCTCACGCTTGCTCGCAGGGCCACGAGAAGCTGGTCCAGCTGCTCGAACTGCTCGCCTGCCCCACTTGTACTCCCAGAGGCGATTGCATCGTCGAGAG
>JAFAZU010000179.1 GCA_019239585.1 Acidobacteriaceae bacterium | reverse complement strand
GCGGTGTCATGGTACTTGGTCAGCGCCAAACCTGCTGTTTTGAGCTGCTCGTTATGGCACATGGCACAGTTCTGCTTCACAAAGCTGGCGACATGGGCATCAAAATCTGCCTGAGCAGCAACAGATGTGCTGTCTGGGGTAGCGGCCCGGGAATAAACAGCAAAGACACTCAGCAAGGCTATAAACCCAACGGAACTAACTACTTGCAAACGCTTCCTTATGGCGGCTGTGTATCGTTTCAAGTCGAACGGAGACCTCAGATAGATGCCCGCAGCAGGACAAAAGATTCCACTTGTGGGCCTTTGTCTATCACACCATATTTTTCAATTAATTGCACGGGAATCTAGGTGTCTGTTCCTGTGTTGTGGAGTGTCTATTTTGGACGGCGGAGTAGACGGGAGATGGTCGTAGTATCTGTCATGACTGCATCGCCGGCAAACCTCAAACTTTCCAGCGACCGCTCTGCGGCTTCCGGGTGCCCTGCGCCGCAGGCGTCTGTCACCACGATAGGAATGTAGCCGAGGTCTGCGGCATGCCGCACGGTTGGCTCAATCCCTACTTCAAGCGCCACGCCTAGAACAGCGACAGAAACGATTCCGCAGTCGCGCAGCGCAATATTCATAGGCGTTCCCTCGAAAGCCGACATTGTGATGCGGTCAAAAACCGCTTCGGTCGGCAGCGCTGGGAGTTCAGGAATCAATTGAAATCCCGGCGAATCCCGATGAAAAGCAGTCTGAATGTTTTCGGGTGAATCAATACGTTGCCAGGCCATAGCCATCCGCAATTGTGCGACTCCGGCAACTTCCTTCGGCAGCGTCATATAACGCGTGAAAAACACGCGGTACCCACCATTCCGCGCTGCTTGAACTACTTCAATGACATTGCTGATGATCTCGGGGCCATTTCGGATCTGACGAAGAATTCCGATTTGCATGTCGTAGACAATCAGCGCCATCGTACGTGGATCGCACATCTCGTCTAGTGTTTGCGGCAGTTTTAAACCAAATGCGTTTTGCATTCTAACTCTGGCCTGCTTATTGCACTCTCGTGATGGTCATATACTATGATCTTCAACGTTGAATACTCCTATTTGTGAGTTTGCTGTGCATGTCTAGTATGGGCTAGGCTGCTCCACCGCACAAGTAGGCACTTTCAGGTAACCGGGAAGCCACTATGCTCCAGCGAATGAGCGAACACGAGTGCCCTGTCAAGCTAACGGTCGACATCATCGGTGGCAAATGGAAGACGCTGATTTTATATTTCTTGAAGGGTGGCCCGCAAAGGACGGGAGCGCTCCAGCAGCGGATTATTGGCATCAGCAAGAAAATGTTGACACAACAGTTAAGAGAAATGCAGCGCGATGGGCTGATCGAGAGAAAGGATTACGGAGAGGTGCCGCCCAGAGTCGAATACTCACTGACTCATCATGGTGAAACACTGAAGCCAATTCTGGAGCTAATGGCAGCATGGGGAGCGGAGCATCGGAGGAGGTACGACAGAACAAGTAACCATAAACATCACGGCAATTCTATGGTCAATGCTAAGCCGCCATTTTGAGCTGCTTGTTATGGCACAAGGCACAGTCCTGCACAATTTTCGAGAGAAGCTAACGTTTCTCGTGCCACTGAGCCGGTTTGCATCATGAACCCCGTCCTATGGAACAATTGTTTTATGAAGCGACCATTTGCTGCTACCGTCTGGCGCGAAGGGGACTGGTTTGTATCGCAGTGCTTAGAAATTGACGTTGCTAGCCAGGGAGCCACGGAAGAAGAAGCGCTTGAGAACCTGAAAGAAGCGCTGGAACTTCATTTTGAACCTCCTCAAGCAACGCACCTGCCCCAAGTGCATATAATCGAGGCTTGCTGTCCGTAATCGGACGGAAAAATTCCATTTCCGGGCAAACCGTTGAGCAGATGCGTGCTTTTCTTGAGAAAGCATACGGTTGCAAACTTGCATCCTTCCACGGTATGGAAGTTCCTATACGCCGAATCTGCCTTTACCTGATTTGCTTGCTCCCGCTTACTGCTCAGGAGCGAGAACCCATCGTATCGAAAGATGATCTTTCTGTACATACGGTCGAGCGAGGCAATATGCCTCTTTTCGCGCAAGCAACTGGTACACTCACATCCCTGCAACCTCCGAGGGCGGCCTTGGCGCTCTCCAATGGTGGCGCCGAGCGATGCAAGCCGGGACGAAGCGCCAAATTACAAATTGATTCTTCAAGAGCAATTTCAGGAAAAGTAGTAATTTCAGGAAAAGTAGTAAAGGCAGGTGAAGACACGTCAGGTAACACCTGTGAGGTCGAGTCATCTGAGGCGCTGCCTGCTGATACGGTAATCGGCTCGAAGGTGGGAGCGCTCATCGAAGCGGCGGAGTTGAAAAACGTTGTGTTCTTCGGTCGGCCAGCCGATTCGTCTGCCAGCAGTGTAGCGACGCTATTTGTAATAGAGCCAGACTCTTCTTTCGCGCGCCGCGTCACCGTGCGATATGGAAAAATATCAGGCCCTCTGATTCAAGTTGTGGAGGGTCTCGCGCCCGGTGATCGCGTGATTGTCACAGATATGTCAAAATGGGCCTCGTATCCGCGTGTTCGTATTCAATAATTATGTGTTCGGACCACGTTCAGTCCACCCCTGAGGTAAGGATCTCAATCCTTTGTCAAAGGAAGTCTTGATAGTGTGGCAATTCGGGCATAAGATCTGCAAATTGTCCAACCGCGTATCGCGAATGTTGCGATTAATATGATCCAGCTCAAGCCATATTTTCACACCAAGCCATTCTGATAATCCACACCACTCGCAGGCAGCTTTCTTAATGCCAGCGTTAATGAGATGTGACTTGAGCCGCTCATTTCGTATCTTCGGCCCGTTGAGCACAAGGTATTCCTCAACCGTTTTCTTCTTGTTTGTTTTGGAGCCGGTGGTCGAAGCCGCCCAACCCTTTCCCTTGAAGTGAGAGGTGTCAATACCCAGCGACTTTGCCCGTCTTGCAAGATGTGACTGTGTTCCGCTCCTTGCGTCCACCTTGAACCATTCACACACCAGTGCCCATGTGGAGCAATGCGCGATCGCTTCTCTGAGCTTTTCCTCTGTGTACACATCGTGACGGTTTAGGTGGGAGCAAGTGATACCAAAGCGCAACATCCGGCGGCGGATGTAGCTGCTGAATCCACTCTTCTGCCCTCTGTCAAAGTACTGAGCCAAGTCCGCCCAAGTTTTACAATGCTTCAGAGCTTCAAGAATCGCTTCTTTTGTATAGGAATTGTATGGTACCGAAGAGGGGACTTGAACCCCTACATCCTTTCGGATACTAGAACCTAAATCTAGCGTGTCTGCCAATTCCACCACTTCGGCATGTGTAATAAATTGCTTTCTCAGCGTACCATTGCGGCCAGCTTCGCCGCAGGTTTGCTTTGGAGAAAACTCAAGAACTCTTTCGGATCACGCGTCAGTTGCGGAAATGTGGCGATCACGTTTTGATTCGCATCCATCAGTGCATAGAACGGGATCGAGGCCGTTCCAAACTTCTGATCTTCGAGCTTTTGATTTTTTTCGGAATCTGCATCCGTGCCGTCTGTATAAAGGTCAACCACCACTAGATTTTTTACAACCGCTTGGATCTCCGGACGAGTAAACATATTCGCTTTCATCCAGTGGCAATTCGTGCAAGCGTATCCCGTGAAGTTGACGAGAACCAACTTATCCGCTTCCCTGGCCACAGCCAGAGCGCCTTCCAAGTTGTTCTTGAAAACCGCCACTCCCGCTTCAGCCGTTGTAGCAGATGTACCCAGTACGCTTCCAGTCCCCTCCGGAATAAATGCATCCAGATCACCTAGGCGCGCATTGAACAGACCCGGCACCAAGCTGACAGAAAAGATCAAAAAGCAGGCCGCGATCAGAGCGCGGGTAACCCCCAAACGGTCATCCCGCCGGATGCCTTCCATCGGCAGCAGTCCAAGCAAATATAGTCCCGGTAAAGCAAACAGCACGATCCAAGCCGCTAGGAATCGCTCACGCGTCAGCCAATGCGTTTGCAACACCTGATCGATGTTGCTCAGGTACTTCAGCATCACTGCCAGCACCACAAAGCCAAGCACAATTTTGACCCGCGACATCCAGCCGCCGCTACGGGGCAATC
>JAFAZU010000142.1 GCA_019239585.1 Acidobacteriaceae bacterium | reverse complement strand
ACAGTGTTTTCAGCACATTCCGATTAAGGGTAGCGGAAACAATGTGGATCTTCCTGCGACGACGGCGGAGTTATCGAACATATGACGGTTCTCCCTGCCTGTATGCTATGCCCGGTTCAGACCAGCTAATTGGCTTCAACCGATTGGCGCCACTTTTGTAGAAGGGATTGTAGTTGATCGGCAACAGCGGGATATTTGTGGCGCAGGTTTCTCGATTCCCCGGGGTCTTCGACGACGTTCGATAAAAAAGCAGCATCGTCGCCGGTCAGTGGTTTGTTGCCCTCCGGTGTGCCGTCGTGCGTGACACCGTTCAGGACCAGTTTCCACGGACCTTGACGGATCGCAAGTTGCGGGCCCTCTGACCAAGCAACGTAGTCGTGCGGTGAATTTGCTCCGGCAGTCAGGACCGGCCAGATATCCCGGCCATCGAGTGTGCGGTCAGGAGGTATAGGCACTCCCGCAACGCGACAAACAGTGGGAAAGATATCGGCTGTCATCAGGATTTGCGTATTGGTTTGGCTGCCGGGAATATGCCCGGGCCAGTTCACCAGTGCGGGCACATGCATGCCACCGTCGAATGTGCTGAATTTGAAACCACGGAAGGGCGTGTTACGGCCGGCAGTGGCCGGTTGATTGTTGAGTCCAGCACGCCGCTCAGTTGTCGCGCCGTTGTCGCCCAGAATAAAAATCAGAGTCTGATTGCGCCGGCTCGTGCGGTCGAGAGCGGCCAGGATCTCGCCGATGGCGTCATCCGCAGCCGAGAGCATGGCGGCATACATCTGGCGCTCGCGCTCCAAATTTGAAAACTGGTTCACGTACTTGGCGGGAGCGTGCATTGGGTAGTGAACCGCATTCAGAGCTGTATAGAGGAAAAAGGGGCGGCCGGGCGGAGTACGCGAGATAAAGCTCGACGCTTCCTGTCCGATGCGCTCGGTAAGATACTGACCATCCTCGAAAATCTCGTCGCGGTTGCGCCACAGATCATGAAAGTTAGCGATCTTCGGCTCCCCCCAGTAGAAGCGGTGAGAAAAATAATCGACACAGCCTTCATGAAAGCCATAAAAGTAGTCGAAGCCGTGCGCGTTGGGAACTGTCTCCGGCGTACTGCCTAAGTGCCATTTCCCGGTGAGGCCGGTTGTGTACCCGGCACCTCGCAGCGCGGAAGCCAGCGTGATCTCGGAGGGACGTAATGGCATTCCGTTGTTCGGCACACCGGCGCGTAACGGGCAGCGTCCGGTCAGTAACGCGGCGCGAGCCGGTGCGCAGACCGGGGCATTCGAATACCAGTTCCGGCAAACCGTTCCACTAGCAGCGAGTCGATCAATGTGCGGAGTTTTTAGATCGGTAGCCCCAAGGTAGCCTTGATCGTGAACCCCGAGATCGTCAAATAAGATGACGAGAACATTAGGCTTCTCGGCTTGAGCCGGAGCGGCTGTAAGCGAGAGCTGAGTAGCAGCCAGAGCGCCGCTTAAAAGCGAGCGCCGAGTGACAGAATGCTCCATATTCGGTGCCTCCCTCAAAACTGGACGTGGATGGCTAACTGTAGTTGACGGTTATTGGTGGACGTCGCAGTAATGACGCCGTAGGTAGATATATTACCGACAGTTGCCCCAGGCACCGCAAACTGCGGGTGATTGACCGCGTTATAAGCTTCGGCGCGGAAGGTCAATACAGTGGCGTGTTCGATGGGAAAACGGAAGTCGCGTTGCACGCTGACATCGAAGTTATTCGTGCCCGGGCCACGGAGTATGTTACGACCGGCATTGCCGAAGACATACGACGGCCCGGCAACGAAACAGGAGGTGTCGAACCACGCCTGCAAAGTCGGACGGGGAAGACTACCGCTACAGACCGCGTTGGGCCGGGTCACTGTGCCGGCGTTCGCTGCATCGTAGGAAAGGGCGGGGGTGAACGGCAAGCCGGTTTGCGCCTGATAAATGGGCACGGCTCGCCATCCACCTAACAGTAGAGAACCGATGGAAGAGTTGCTGAGATACCGTTTGCCTTTACCGAACGGAAGTTCAAAGGAACCGGCCAGCACGAAACGCAACCGCACATCATTGTCGGAAGACGCCCGGTTCGCAGCGCGATTGTAATTGTCCTGAATCGTATCGCCGCTGCCGCAGTTATCACACAAATCGAGCGCCGGGTTCTGCAAATCAATAGCATGGCCGTAGGTGAAGGTTGACAAGAAAGAAACACCGCCGGTAAAGCGTTTTTCAAGCCGTGCAGACAGACCGTTGTAATAGGTCATGTTCCAGTTACCAATCTGTTTCACCGAGGCATCGGTAAAAGCTCTCAACGGACGGCGGGAGTTGACCGTAGTGGCCGCAAGAACACGAGGCTGATTGCCTTCCCCAAGGCCCAAAAATTGAACCCCGTGATTGCCCACGTAGTTGATTTCGGCCAGCATGCTCCAGGGCAGCGCTTTTTGTACGCTGAAGTTCCATTGCTGGACATAGGGAGTTTTGAAATGAAGAGGCCAACTGACCAGTTGGGCAGTAGCGGAGGGTAGGAGCACAAATGAGGCAGGATTGATGGGCGAGGGACGCGGAATCGTGACGCCTGAGTTCAGTATGAAGCCGGTAGAGGGATTCAGTTGATCGCTGCTGATAGTTTGCGCACCATAGCCGTAGAAAGGCGGATTGCTGGTCATGCGATTCGTGACGCCGGTACCTTCGTCCTGGGCATAAAAAATGCCGAAAGAGGAACGGAAGACCAGATCACCCGCATTCGGAACACGCCAGGCCAGCCCAACACGGGGCGCGATGTTGTTGCCATTACCGTAGATCAGAGAGCGGGGCAGGCGCTTATCCCCGGCCAGAATGTACTGCCCATACAAGGAGCTGCCGGAATCTAGAACCAGATCGGCCATGCGGTTCTGCGTCTCAATATACGGCGCAAAATATTCATAGCGCACGCCCAAATTGACGGTGAGCTGGCTGCTTACGGTCCATTGGTCCTGGAAGTAACCGCCTGCAAACCAACCGCGCTCTACTGCTTGAGCGGTGGTGCCTGTCGTGAGCGAGTTCGCATCACCGAGCAGTAAATCGGCCAGAGCGTTACCGGAGTTGGAACGGGATTGAGGGTTCTGTGTAAATACGCCGGTGAAGCCCAAAGAACTACGTCCGTTACTCGTCGCAAAGGTAGATGGACGGATCAACATGGATTCGCCGCCGAATTTCAGCAGGTGCGCACCGAGCGACTTTGAAAGATTGTCGGACCAATCCCAGACACCCGAGGACTTGCGAAGAGGGCTATTAGAGCAGCAACTCGCCTGAACACCGTAGCCGGCATAATTGGCAATATTGAAGGTAGGCGTGCCGCTGTCCACCGCCGGGTCCAGGCTGCCTGGGATGATCTCGTTGCGAGCGACATTCGAATCCTGGGCCATCGTAATTGTAGTCCAAGTAAAACGAAGTTCGTTGATGAACGTGGGACTCAAGGTTCGCGTGTAGCCCAGTCCGGCGCTGGTCGAGTCCGTTTGGCGAATAATGGGATTCCCGGTCGGCGCAGGAAGAGCAGCGCTGGAGTTGAGTAATCCGTTCGTGCGTGAGTAACGAGCGAAGACGGAATCTTTGCTGCTGATTTGAACGTCGCCACGCACCACGCCATTGCGGGTATTTTGCCGTTGAGCCGCATTGTTGGTGAACAGGTTGGCTGATCCGAGGGCATTCGGCAAAGGGTAACTGTTTGCGATGGTCAGACCAATGGGATTTAATTGGCTGGCGGGAATCGTATTACCCGGGAATTGCGTCCGAATGTAGCCGGAGCCACTTGGGTTCGGACGGGTCGTAGACGGATCAAAGATGGCCGTAGAGCCAAAGATGCCGGCCCGCTGAGCCGTCGTCGGAACGTTGGACGTGATAGTGACTTCGTTCCGGTTATCGGAGCCCTCATAAGCGCCGAAAAGCCAAGCTCGATCCTTTTTCAGAGGGCCGCCCAGGGAAGCTCCATACTGATTTTGGACCAATAGCGGGCGAGTTTTTGCAAAGAAGTTGGTGGCGTCCAAGTGATCGTTGCGGATGAATTCATAGATGGAGCCGTGTAGCTCATTCGTGCCGTTTTTGGTAATCGCATTGACCACCCCTCCCGCCGCAGCGCCGAACTCGGCCGAGTAGTTGCTCGTTTGCACGGTAAATTCGTTCAGAGCATCGAGCGGTGGCCGCACCATGTCGCGAGTCCGATTGTCCAGTCCGCGCAGATAATTTTCGTTTCGTGCGCCATCGAGAAGAAAGGCGTTCTGAAGGCCGGTATTGCCGTAAGCGGAAAAGGTCTGGTCACGGCTGCCGTTGGAGGGAATCGCGCCGGCTGTCAGGTTGGCGACGGTCAGATAGTTACGGCCATTCAGCGGAAGATCAATCAACTGGCGTGACGTGATGACCTGAGCCAGGGTGACCGATTTATCTTCGACCAGTGGGGCCTGCCCAGTTACCGTAATCTCCTGGGTGGAACTGCCGGTCTCAAGCGTGACCCGGAGGTCCTGAACGGAGCCGACCGCAACGGGAATGTGGGGGCGTACAGTAGTTTTAAAACCGGGGGCGACAACAGAAATGTTGTAATTACCGGGCGGGATGAGCGGCACATTGGCAATCCCCCGGTCGTTGCTGGCCAGCGTGCGAAGGACATTGCCCGTTTCCGATCCCGTGATCGTGACGGTAGCATTAGGGACGGAAGCACCTGTGGCATCGAGAACCGTGACCGACAACTCGCCGGTAGAGGTTTGGGCTTGGGCTAGCCGAGTCGAATGGAAACTCACGACCAGCCAGAGGTTGAGCCAAGCGAAGTAAATAAGAGATCTATGGAATAACATGCGCGTCGGTCGGACCCGGTTCCTTTCACTCTACTCGCAAACCCCTAGTAACCATCTGCTCAATTCTACCGGCTTTGTTAAAATATGAACTAAGGTTCATGTTTTATGCAGCGTCGACTTGTTCTGTTCGGTTTCACTGGTTGGCTCCTGGCTACTTTCGCGCTTCGTATGGTTGGGCAACGACTTCTATCAAGCAATCATTGGTCCCATATTCTGCTGCTGTTCGCGATTAGCTTTCCCTTAATGGCAATTCTCATACGTCAGGCTTGCAGGGGTGCACGACTCCGACCTGAACAGTGGCCTACCGGCGCGGTTTTCCTTTTGCTGCCTACGTTACTGCTCGACCCGTTCTCAAGCGCCTTCTTTCCCGTTGTTTTTCCTAACATGGCGCCTGAGGCTGCCGGAGTTTTCGGGGGATGGATGATCATTTGTTGTGCGGGAGGATTAGTGGGGGCGTTGGTCCGCCGATGAGCGCAGCGTGAGCACGCGACC
>JAFAZU010000117.1 GCA_019239585.1 Acidobacteriaceae bacterium | reverse complement strand
GCGCTCATACCAGTGGTTGTATTTTCTTCTTCCTCTCGCGAGCAAGATCGGAAGGAGAGCCTCGCTTTGGGCGCTCAGCAATACATCACTAAACCAAATACGTTTGACGGGGTTATACAAGCGTTGAAAGCGGCCTGCTCCGGTATTGCCACATAAACAGCAAGTTTCCAGGCGCTTATGAAATAATTCAGGGGAGCTATTTCCCTTATGAAACGCCGGAAGTTTGTACAAAGTTTATTGGTAGCTCCGGCTGCTCCCGTTGCCGTCGCAGCAGCACAGCAGCAGACCACTACCCCTCAGCAGCAACCTGCTCCTCAGCCGAATACGCCAGCGCGTCAGGTGCCCCAGCAACCGCAAGGCGTTCCTAAGCTGGCGGTGGTTCAACCCGATGTCGTCTCCGAAACCGACCAGCGATTCTTTAGCGCCGACCAGTTTGCCGTTTTGGAGAAGCTGGGGAACGTCTTAATGCCTCCTTTAAAGGGCAAGCCGGGGGCCTCCGAAGCACATGCTCCTGAATTTCTGGATTTTCTTTTAAGCGTATCGCCCGCCGACCGGCAGAGACTGTACGGCAATGGTCTGGATGGTCTGAATGCTCAAGCCAAGAAACAGTTCCATAAGCCTTTTGCGGAACTAGACAGTACGCAAGTCGATGCGATCATCCGGCCTTTACTGGTTGCTCGACCTTGGCCGCAGGAGCTTCCGAGCGATCCCATGAAGAATTTTATGGCGCAGGTGCACGAAGACTTACGGACCGCTACGACCAATTCGCGGGAGTGGGCGAATACCGCTTCTCCTTCAGGACAGCGTGGACGCGGGTTTAACCGAAGCGTCGGATATTACTGGCACCCGATTGATCCGGTGGTAAGAGGTTAATTGCATGGCGATAAAAGAATACGAAGTTCTGATTGTTGGTTCGGGACATTCGGGCGGCATGGCTGCCAATATCCTGACGCAAAAGGGTATTTCGTGCTTGATGTTAAACGCGGGGCCGGAAGCGGATTTTGGACGGGACCGCACATTGAAATCGGCGCATGAGCTGCCGTATCGTGGCTTTAATCAGCCGGGACGTTTGCCGCATGTGTTCCAGGCGACGGAATTTAATGCAAACCAATGGGTAGATGAAAAGGAGGTGCCGTATACGCATCCTCCTGATGCTGAGTACAACTGGGTGCGGGTTCGACTGCTGGGCGGGCGGTCGCTGTTCTGGGCGCGGCAGTCGTTCCGTTTAAGCAATTTCGAATTTAAAGCAGCGGATATTGACGGCACGGGCGAGAACTGGCCGATCAGCCTGGACGATTTGGCTCCTTTTTATTCGCGGGTAGAAACCATTTTTCGGGTGACCGGACGTAAGGAAGGATGGCCTCAATTTCCGGATGGCAACTTTGTCGAGACCACATTTCCCGCGGATACGGAAACAATTAAACGTGTGACGGAGCTGGCGAATAAGCGCAGTATTCAGGTATCCAAATGGCGGCATGCACAGGGGCAGAACGGGTTGGCGAGTTCCATTAACCTGCTGCTACCGGATGCGCTGGCGACGGGCAAGCTCGACATGGTGGAAAATGCGATTGTTCGCGAGATCTCGGTGGATAAAAATACGGGCCTGGCGAACGGAGCGCATTTTGTGGACCGGCACTCGGGCCGCGAGATGCATGTAAAGGCGCACGCGGTGGTGCTGGCGGCGGGGTGTTTGGAAAGCACGCGGCTGCTGCTCAACTCGGGGATCGCTAATTCCAGCGGTGTGATGGGGCATTATTTAGTGGACCAGATGTACGGGGTCTCGGTAGTGGCTTCGGTCCCTGAAGCACGCGACGGAAAGGCCAAACCGGGACTGATGGGCGGGAGCGCTTTTATTCCGCGTTTCCGTAATCTGACCAAGAACGACAAACGGGACTTTATTAAAGGCTATTGCGTGAACATCAGCAGCGGCGGGAGCGCCAGCCCGAATTTCTTCCCGTTGTACGGCGCGGAGTTGCAGGAAAAACTGGATAGCTATGCCGGTTCATGCGTTTCCGGGGGCATCTTTGGCGAGCGAGTGGCCCGGTATGAAAACCATGTCCGTATTAATAAAGATGTGAAGGACGCCTGGGGAATTCCAGTACTGCACATTGAAGCTCGGGATTCAGAGAACGAACGCAATTTGCGGCGGGATGCGGCGAACACCATTGAAGAACTGTTTCATGAAGCAGGGTGGGAAATCATCTGCAAGACGGACCAGGTAAATCCTCCAGGTTATAGCATTCATGAAGTGGGCACGTGCCGCATGGGGAATGATCCGAAAAAAAGCGTGCTGAACAAGTGGTGCCAGAGCCATGACATTAAAAATCTGTTTGTGGTAGATGGAGCCAGCTTTGTCACGGCGGGGTGGCAGAATCCGACGATGACGATCTTGGCGTTGTCCATGCGGGCTTCGGAGCATTTGGCGGAGGAAATGAATCAGCGCAATATATGAAGCGCTTAACAGCTTTAGCCTTCGGGGCGGTTCTCTCCCTCGTGACAGGGAACTGCCTCCTGGCGCAAGAAGCGGCTCCCGCTCCTCAGCAGCCGATTGCGTTCAGCCATAAGGTTCACACGGGAACACTGAA
The DNA here is from genome assembly GCA_019239585.1 of Acidobacteriaceae bacterium. GTDB lineage: Bacteria > Acidobacteriota > Terriglobia > Bryobacterales > Bryobacteraceae > Bog-105. The sequence goes on along the minus strand of JAFAZU010000117.1, from coordinate 4,168 downwards.
GGTTGCCTGCAAGGGATGTCATGCAAATCCTGACCCTGGCGAGACGATGACGATTGCCGATGCGGCGAGTTGTATGAAGTGTCACTCGGCGATCAAGACCGACAGTCCGGAAATTCAGAAGCTGGCGGGATATGCCAAGAGCGGCACTGCGATTCCCTGGGTGCGGGTCTATGAGTTGCCTTCCTTTGTGAAGTTCAGTCATAAAACGCATATCGATAAAGGGAGCACATGCGGAGAATGTCACGGACAGGTCCAAACGCGCGATCAGTTGTTTCGTGAGATAAATCTCTCGATGAGCGGGTGCGTGGATTGTCACAACGCAAAAAAGGCAAGCGTGGATTGCACGCTTTGCCATGAGTTGCAGAACTGAGAAATGACGCGACGGGATTGGCTGGGGACAGCGTCGGCAGGAGCGGCTGCATTCACGGGGCAGGGCCAACCTGCTGCGGCAACTAAGCCGAATATCGTGCTGATTATTTCGGATCAGTTTCGTGCGGACAATTTGGGGTGCATGGGAACCAACCCCATGAATCTGACTCCGAATCTGGACACGATGGCCCGAAGAGGGACGCTGTTTCGTTCGGCTTGCGTGAACCAACCGGTTTGCGCTCCGGCGCGGGCGACCATGTTTACGAGCCAATATCCGGAAAAGCACGGCGTGTGGAAGAATGAGATTGCTCTCGATCCGAAGGCAGCTACGGTTGCGAGCATCTTACGGAACGAAGGATATACGGCGAATTATATCGGCAAGTGGCACTTGGCTCCCGACGGTTCGAAATCACCTGGGGCGGTACCGATCGAATATCGCGGCGGGTTCCGCGATTTCTGGGAGGCAAGTAATGCGCTGGAATTTACTTCGCATGGATATGAAGGCGAGATGTTCGACGGTGACGGAAAACCGATTCGATTCTCGGATCAATATCGAGTCGATTTCTTAACGGACAGGGCCGTTCGTTTTCTGAAGGAGAAGCGGACAGCAGCCCCATTCTTTCTGACAATCTCATATCTGGAGACGCACCATCAGAACGATCTGGATACGTATCAACCACCCAGGAAATATGCCGATAAGTACCGGAATCCGTTTGTGCCGCAGGATTTGCGGCCCCTACCGGGGTCATGGCCTTCTCAACTAGCCGACTACTACGGGTGCGTCAAAGGCATTGATGACGCAGTCGGGACGTTGTTAGCAGCTTTAAAGGAACAGGGCATTTTCGATAACACGATTGTGGTGTTTACCAGCGACCATGGATGCCATTTCAAAACGCGGAATACGGAGTATAAAAGGAGTCCGCATGAGAGTTCGATCCACATACCGTTGATTATTGCCGGGCCGGGGTTTAATCGAGCTCTTCAAATTTCGGAACTGGTGAGCCAGATTGATCTTGCGCCTACGTTGCTCGAAGGCGCTGGCGTTATGATTCCTGCGAGCATGCAGGGCCGCAGCGTTCTTCCGTTGCTGGACCGACGAATTACCGAGTGGCGCAATGAGGTTTATATCGGCATGCGCGAGTTTGTGACGGGCCGCGTGCTGCGCACGCCGCAATGGACTTATGCGGTAGCGGCTCCGAAAGGTTCGGGATGGAAACCGGTAGAGCGCAGCAACCGGTATGTGGAGTATATGCTCTATGACCTATATGCCGACCCGTTTCAGCACACAAACTTAGCGGGACGTGTGGAGACTCGTGAGGTGGCGCAAATGCTGCGGGGACGGCTGCTGCAGCGTATTGTGGAGGCGGGCGACCCGCAACCGGAGATCGAACCGGCCTGGTTTCCGTACGTGTAGGCGATTAGGGAATGGAGATGAGATGAACCGGCGAAGTCTACTTTTCGGCTCTCTGAGCGCAACCATTACTGCCCATGCTGCGGGACAGGATCAGTCCTTCCGGCGCAAAAACGGCAAACCCCGCAATATCATTTTTGTTTTGACGGATGACCATCGGTACGATGCTTTCGGATTTATGAAGGCGCAGTCGTTTCTACAGACGCCCTACATGGACCGGCTGGCTGCCGAGGGCGCGCATTGCAAAAACACTTTTGTCACCACTTCGCTTTGCTCCCCGAGCCGCGCATCGATCCTGACCGGCAAGTATGCGTTTCAGCACCGCATTGTCGACAACAACACGCCAATCCCGGAAGGCACGACATTCTTCCCGCAATATCTGCAAAAGGCCGGGTACAAAACGGCTTTCATCGGCAAGTGGCACATGGGCAATACCGGTGATGAGCCGCAGCCGGGGTTTGATTACTGGATCAGCTTCAAAGGTCAGGGCAGTTATCTACCGAGCAAGAATGGCCTGAATATCAATGGAAAACACGTTCCGCAGAAAGGATACATTACCGACGAGTTAACTGACTACGCTCTCGGATGGCTCGGGCAGCAACCGGCCGATCAGCCCTACTTTCTTTATCTTTCCCACAAGGCGGTGCATTCCGAATTCATTCCTGCCGAACGCCATCAGGGTCGCTATGCCAACGCGAAATTTGCTATGCCGGAGAGCGCCGCCGAGAATGGACCGGTGCATGGTCGGCCCACATGGGTAAAAAATCAACGCAATAGCTGGCATGGCATTGAATACCCCTACCACGACAGCAATCTTTCCATAGCGGATTACTACAAACGTTATGCCGAGACGCTGCTGGCCGTAGATGAATCCTTGGGCCGGGTGATGGAGACACTGAAAAGCAGAGGAGAACTGGAATCAACTTTTATTTTCTATGCGGGCGATAATGGCTTCTGCTTCGGCGAACACGGCTTAATTGATAAACGGCAGGCGTATGAGGAGTCGATGAGAATTCCGCTGCTGGCGTATTGCCCGGAGGTCATTCCGAAAGGCACGGTGGTGAATCAGGCCGTCGCCAACATTGATTTCATGCCGACTTTTCTTCAGGCGGCCGGAGTGGAATCGCCCAAAGGATTAGCGGGCCAGAGCTTTCTTCCGTTGTTGCAGGGCAAAGAGATTCCGTGGCGGAAGAACCTGCTTTACACCTATTACTGGGAACGGAATTTCCCGCAAACGCCGACGATTCACGCCATTCGCGGCGACCGTTACAAGTACATTCATTACTACGGCATCTGGGACAGTGATGAATTCTATGACTTGCAAGAGGACCCGCATGAGCTGAATAATCTTATCTATAGCCCACAGCATCAGCAGATTATTCGAGATTTAAAGCAGGGGATGTTTGCTGAATTGGAGGCTAAAGGTGGAATGTATATTCCGCTTTATGCGGACAGCGGCGGACAATCGAACCGTCGCGATCCCAACCGTTCCCATGCAGCTGATTTTCCCTCGGAATTCTATACAAAACCTAGCCTTCCAGGTCAGGACCAAGAGTAGCCGCAGATAAAACTACAGGACTGCGTTCGAACCATCGGTAAGGCTCAAGGCGCCAGCCAGCGCCCCTAGCATTATTTCTTGTTCAGAATTGCGATAAAGTGCGTCAAGTCTGATAAGATCGGCGTCGGATTTGTATGCGCCGTCTAATCATCATCCTGATAGCTGTTGTTGTTCTGGTAGGAGTGGTGTTCGGCATACTCCTGTCCAATGTGGATCATTATCGCCCGCGTGTGCAGGCCGAATTGCAGAAAAAACTAAACCGGCCGGTTACGCTCGGGAAACTCGGGTTAAAGCTCATTCCTTTGTCGGTAAGCATTGATGGATTGACCATTGGGGAATCTCCCGCCTTCGGTTCCTCCCGCCCGTTTGCCACTTCAAAAGATGTTTACCTCAGCGTGGGTTTGTTTTCGCTCATTGGCGGGAACCCTGAAGTAAAGTCTCTGAAGCTGGATCACCCTCAAATTGAGTTAATTCGTAACGCGCAGGGGGTTTGGAACTTTTCGACGTTGGGCGAACAGGACAAGTCCAGCGACTCTAGTTCACTGACGCTGAATTCGTTAAAAATCAATGACGGACAAATAGCCTTGACGGATTTAACAACGCGGGAGCCGAGGTCAGTCTATGACCACATTGATGTGGATTTGACTGACTTTGCTCCCAAAAAGAGGTTTGGGTTGAAGTTGGCGGCGCATCTGCCGGGAGCGGGCAAGGAACTGCTCGCCTTTGACGGAAAGGTAGGGCCTTTGCCGGAGGGGAACATGGCGAGCGTGCCCGTGGATGGAAAGGTTTCCTTGCAGGAGGTGTCGCTGGCGGCAGCGAACCGGTTTGCA
>JAFAZU010000645.1 GCA_019239585.1 Acidobacteriaceae bacterium | reverse complement strand
ACCGTAATACAGAATTGACTGTCGCACTGCACGCGAATGCCATGCGGAGAAGCATTGCTGCCAACTATCCCTAATGTAAGCCGATTTGTTTCTCCCTGAGCAGCAACTGCCACATCAGACTCGCGAATACATAAGAATCCTCGATCACCAGACCGTTGCTCAGGCAAAGGAGGTCCAAGAATCTCTTGACCGGCAATATGCAATACGCTTGCGTTCCTCCTCGGATCGAGCGCTACGATCTCGGCAGGGAGAAGGTTGTAGATGCCAAAACTGCGAGCAATCTCCACGCTGGCCGGTTTTGCTAGTACAGCGTCCCGAGATCCAGCTTGGGAAATGCGGCCGTTTTCCACGAAACAGATCGAATCGCCTAGCCGAAGGCATTCGTCTATCTGGTGCGTGACTAGGACAATGGGTATTTGCAGGCGCTCGGGCGTTTGCCTAAGCAGCTCATAAAAGCTTTCACGCAGTTGAATATCCAAGCCGCGCGTCGGTTCATCCAGCAACAGCAAGCGTGGCTCACTTATCATAATGCGGGCAAGAGCCGCACGCTGTTTCTGACCGCCTGATAGCTGTGCCGGCTTCCGCGCCGCCAAGCTCGTAAGATCAAAAGCCTCCAGCAACTCATTAATCCGGCGATCATTATCAGGCGCGGCGAAGAGAAGATTGTCGCGGATGCTCATGTGGGGAAATAAGGCGTGGTCCTGAAAAATGTACCCGCAATGACGGCGCTGCGGAGAGCGGTTTACCTTTGCCGCAGCATCAAAATATAGTTCGTCGTTAACAACGATACGGCCCTCATCCGGTCGGACAAAGCCCGCCAGGCAGTTCAGTGTCAGCGTCTTGCCCGAGCCGCTGGAACCAAACAGCACGGTGATGCCCGCGTCAGCTCTCAGGTGAATGTTCAGCTCAAAAGCCGCTGTTGCGCGAGTCGCGGGCAGACGTTTGACGATTCTTGCATCAATCCCCATCAGGCCGCGCTGCTCGGGCGGGTCGGTTGTGACCAATAAGTGCTGGACCAGAGCAACGCTAAAGCAGTGATCGAAATGACGGAAACGAAGATCCGGGCCAGATGCCCGTTTCCTGATTCAACAGCATCATAGATCGCCACGGAAAGGGTTTGCGTTCGTCCAGGAATATTGCCTGCCACCATGATTGTTACGCCGAAGTCGCCCAGCGAGCGGGCAAAGCTGAGTGTTCCTAATGAAGTCAGTCCGCGCCTTGCTAAGGGCAGTGTAATCCGCCAAAAGGTCCTCCATTCAGATGCGCCGAGGCTGCGAGCTGCCCATTCGTAATGGTAATCCACTCCTTCCAGCACGGCGCGGGCCGCTTTAATGTAGATCGGAGCGGAATGCAGAAAGGCGGCGACGACGGCAGCCGGCCAGGTAAAAACCAGAGGCTGACCAAATACCGCCTCATACACTCTGCCGAGCGGTGAAGCACGCCCTACGAGCACCAGCAAATAATAACCGAGAACGGTTGGAGGAAGAACCAAAGGCAGGGTAATGGCAGAATCAAGAAGATTCTTTCCGCGAAATTCTTTATGCGAAAGCAAATACGCCAGCGCTGTGCCGACCGAAAGAACCAGGGCCGTTGAAAGCACGGCTACACGCAAGCTGAGAGAAAGCGGAAACCAGTCAACCGGCGAGTATGTGTTCATAAGGAGCTTGGGCAAGATAGTTATAGTGAGAGATTGTAGGTACTCCTCAGTTTATGTCGGCGCAAATTTGGGCTATTCTATGGGCGCAGTTCCGGATCTTCCGCAACCGCCTGCCCAGGACAAATGTGGGTTCGCTACTCGCCGGGTTAGTGGGCCTGCTCTGGTACGGAATCTTCATCGGGGCCGGAATTTCCTTTGCTTTTGTCATACCTAGCCTGCCGCTTGGAGAGCTGCGCGACGATCTCCCTATTGGGCTCCTGGCAATTTTGCTGTTCTGGCAAATTGTTCCGCTTTTCACGTTAAGTACCGGCTGGTCGCTGCAACTTAATAAACTGCAGATTTACCCAGTCAGCAACAGCGCTTTTTTTGGCATTGAAGTCTTGCTGCGCATCACCACTGCGCCTGAAATGATTTTTGTTACCCTCGGCGGCTTTATCGGGATGCTGCGTCACCCGGCGCTGTCGTTCTTCTCTCCATGTTTAGTCCTGCTCTTTATTCCGCTGAACTTGTTTCTGTCGCTTGCCATTCGTGAAATTGTGCTGCATTCCTTTGAACGCAACCGTTTTCGGGAGCTGTTTGCTATTTTCTTTATCAGCATCAGTATTTTGCCGCAACTGCTGCTGCGTACGGGCCTGGGTCGTAGAATGACCCCTTATTTCCTCTCCGTTGCACACAATCGATGGACGCCTTGGCAGAACATAAGCACGCTGAGTTTAGGAGAATTTTCACTGTTCGGAGCTGTGCTTTTACTGTGTTGGTTGGCATTTGGTTATTGGTTAGCGCGCTTCCTATTCGTCCGTTCCATGAACTTCGAAGACACGGTCCGCGCCGGAGTTGCGGACTTATCCCCTACGAACCAAAAACAGGGTGGAAGAAAGCCGCTCATTCGATTGGCCGAGCTTCCAAATCGATTGTTTCGCGATCCTTTAGCTGCTCTGGTGCAAAAAGAACTTCAATCGCTTCTCCGTATGCCACGCTTCCGAATCGCCTTTGGAATGGCTTGCATTTTTAGCGTATTAGTTTTCATTCCAGTTGCATGGAACAGTTTGAGCAAAGGCGGAAACACTTTTATGAGCAACAATTTTTTGTCAATTGTCACTCTCTACGGCCTGCTTATGCTTAGCGATGTTCTGCTGTTGAACATTTTCGGCTTGGACCGTAGCGCAACACAGCTCTATTTTGTTGCGCCGATTCCATTTGCCGCAGTGATAAAGGCCAAGAATTTAGCGGCCATTGCTTTCCTCCTGATTCAATCCCTGGGCGTTCTCGCCGTTGTCGCGCTGATTCGTATCCCCCTTACTGGATTTAATGTAATCAGCGCATTGATTGCTGCATCTGTTGTCGGGCTGTTCTTCATTTCGGCTGGAAATCTTAGTTCTATTACCATGGCGCGTCCTAGTGATCCGAAGCAAACTTTCAGAAAGCAATCCGGCGGCAAAATGCAGCTTTGGCTCTTGCTGTGCAGCCTCGGCATGTTCGTCTTACTGGGCTCCGCTTTCCTTGCTCAATGGGCGCTCGATAGCAATTGGGCGCTGCTTGGCGTGCTAGTAGTTGAATTCGTTATCGGTTTGATTGTTTATCGGGTTGCTCTCGATAGCGCCGTCGAAAGAGGACTACGCGACCGCGAACAACTGATCGACGCGCTTTCAAAAGGCAGCAATCCTATTGGCCTCGGCATTTAGTAGGTGTCTATAGCGCTTTTTGAATCTCCCTCTGAATTGCGGTGCGCGCGGCCTCACGTGCCGCGTCGTCCTTGTATTGTTGCCTTGGCCAGAAGAATCCGCGCAAACCGTCACGCCGTCTCCTGGGTACAACATGAATGTGCAAATGCGGCACAGTCTGGCTCACGTAATTATTTATGGCAATAAATGTACCTTCGGCCTCCATAGCAGACTGTACCGCCCGCGCCAGCAGTTGTGTTTTCCGCATCATGGAACCAGCCAGTTCAGGCGGTAGATCAAGCAGCGTCTCATAATGCTTCAGCGGGCTTAGGAGCACATGGCCTGGAAAGAGCGGATGACTATCCAGAAATGCGATTGCCTCTTCGTCTTCATAAACAATGTAGGCCGCTAAATTCTTCCCGGCAATTTTGCAGAACACACAGGACGGAGTTTCCACGCTCAATAGATTAACTTTGGAATCAAAACTAATTTTTGTACGGCACTAAATCCGGTCTTTCCACAGCAACTTGCTCCAGCTCTCCCACACGGCTCACTTCCAGGCGTAGTTCCCCGTCGGCGTCCACTTCAAACGCCTGCACAAACCTTGCTCCCCAAACAATCTCATCGTACCGGTAGGAGTAGCGCACATGTACGGTTTGTCCGAACGACTCATCGAACGCTCGCAGGTTAATCATAATTTCAGACTGCAGGCGCTCCAAGTCTTTTGCCGATACACCATATAGCGGACTTTTCTCATCGATGGGATGAACCACGGTCCAGGTCAGCGGAAAGAACAGGACTTGTGTTCTTTCAAGCTCCAAATCCTGGAAGCGCCGCTGTAGCTGGCCGTTGCAATCCTCCACTGTCATTAATAGAAGTCTTGCTTCCACTTCGATCAAGTTATTGGATCGTCGGTTCACAATACGAAACTGCAGGCTGGTGCCGCCCTTATAGGGCGCAATGACCGCTGTCGGACTAAACCCGATTCGCGCAGAGGGGCGCGAGAACCGCCCAAAAAACAGCCCGGTCGCAATCGCAAAACCCATTAAGCCCGTTAACGCTTCAATCGCCGTAATCGTATTGGCAAGGGGGCCGCTCGGCCAGATGTTGCCGTAACCAACCGTAGTCAATGTATGAGCGCTAAAAAAGAAGGCATTCGTAAACCGGAGCGCAGCCGTGGAAGCGTCCGCTCCTTTCAGATGCTCAATGCCAATCGCCACATATAGAAGCGCGAAAAGCGTGTTCGTTACGATGAATGCCAGAAAAATAAGTCCGAAAAACTTGGCCCACGACACGCTGATCAGATACAGGTAGGGATGCGCATCGCGCCAGGTAGCGCCGTCGCGCCGCACATTGAACTGACCATCTTTATTGATCGCACGCTTTAGGACGCCTCTATATTGCTGCGTGAGTCCCGGGTCAAAATTTGGCTGCTGCATACCTTGAACTATAAGTCTTTCCAATCACCTCTCCAGCCTTGTTACCCTGGCAAAGGGAGATCTATGTCACGTACGGAATCAAAAATGCTTGCACTTGGCACCCCCGCTCCTG
>JAFAZU010000585.1 GCA_019239585.1 Acidobacteriaceae bacterium | reverse complement strand
GATGAGATAAAAAAGCAGAATGATAATCAGGATCAAAAAACCGCCGGAGAATAATTGCGCGAACAAGCTTTTCTAAGCCTCCTTTACCAATAGCTGCAAGTCTTGCACATTTTCGACAATGACGCGCTGACCGGCGGAAATCCTTCCGTTGGTGCGCGCCTTCCAATATTCACCGTGTATCAGGATGGTCCCCTCCGGGTCGAGGTCGGTTTTGCAGACGCCGACCGTTCCCACCATTGTTTCAACTCCGGTAAGACTCCGGGACTGCCGCGCCCGCATACCGAGAAACCCTAAAAAAATGGTGATAGCTCCAAAGGCCAAGGAGACGGAAAATGTCAGTGCCGGCGTGATGCGTTTCCCGCCTCCTAGGAGGAAGCTGGCTCCGAACGCAAGCAGAATAGCGCCTGCAATGCCGGAGATCATGTGAGTATAGTACTTCAACTCGATAGCCAACAACAGGAGAGCAAGAGCCAAGAGGGTAATGCCGTACCAGCTTGGCGAGTCCTGGTAAATGCCGTATGCGCCCACAGCGATCAGCAGCAAACCAAACAGACCGGGTACAATCATACCGGGAGCATGCAACTCCCAGTACACGCCTAAGGCTCCCAATATCAATAGTGAGAACGCGAGATTCGGATCAGCCCATACCGCGTCGAGCATATAGTGTCCTTCCGCTCCTTAGCTTATTCCATCGTGTCAATCCGGGATGGAGGCTAAAAGAACTTTAACGCGCTTTCGATAAACCAAATACCGTCTGCCTCGTCTTGAAAATTAGGAAAGACGGAGATCTTTCCAGAAAGAGAAAACCATGAGAAAACAGATTTGCTGCTTTGCCCTATCCACAATTTTTGGGCTTACTTTATGTGCCGCGCCCCAGGAGCAAACACCTGCCGCGCCAGCGCCACAGACACAGGCCGCGCCCGCTCAGACAGAAGGCTCACGGCAATTTGATCCCAATCGCCAAGTGCAAAGACTGACCAAGAAATTGAATTTGACGGCAGATCAGCAGCAACAGCTTTTGCCGATTCTTACTGACCGCAATCAACAAGTGCAGGCCATTCTGAACGACAACTCACTTTCGCGCAAAGATCGCCATGAGAAGATGCTTGCAATTCGGCAGGACAGTCAAAATAAAATTAAAGCAGTGTTAACGCAGGAGCAGAAGCAAGCCTACGATCAGATGCTGCAAGAAGCCCGCGAACACCACCGCAATAAGAAATCATCGAACGTTGGTTAATAGATAAAGGGGAGGTCCACACTATGAAAAGTTTACTTTCTACTGCACTTTTGGCAGGTACGCTGGCATTAGGCGCGGCGAACGCGCAAGTATATGTTCGCGTCGGGCCTCCGCCACCGCCACGGCGGGAGTTTATCCCTGCCCGTCCAGGTCCGCAGTATGTGTGGGTAGCTGGGTTTCAACGCTGGGATGGAGCGCGATACGTATATGTGCCTGGCCGTTGGGTTTTGCCTCCGGGCCCCCGTTACCGTCAATGGGTGCCGGGACACTGGAGAAATACACGGCACGGCTGGATTTGGGTCGAAGGCCACTGGAGATAGGGAGAACCTTACTATTCCTGGCCCGGTGAGGCGGCGTGTACGATCTTCTTGGCTTTGACGGGGGGCTTTTGATACTTCTGGTCTTCGCCGGGACGGGTCTTCTTCTCAAAGGGTCCAAGTTTCACGGTCTTGCCGGAGCGCATGGATTCGAGAAGAGCCTGTACGATCCGGATATCCGCTAGTCCTTCATCACCATTTGGCTCCGGCTCGGTGTTGTCGAGTATACATTGCGAGAAATACTCGATCTCCGGGCCGAAGTTGTCCACTTTGTCAAACGACGTTTCTTTTTCCTTCCCACCGACAGTGATCGTCATGGTTGTTTTGTCGTGGTAATCATACGCAGGCTTCAATAGAAGCTCGCCTTTCGTGCCGACGACTTGATAAGAATCGGTAGCGGCGGCTCCGAAGCTGCTGGTAAGGATCGCCAAGCGGTCGCCGGGAAAACGCAGAACGCCCGTTGCCATCTCGTGTACTTCAGTGAAGCGTTTATCATTTGTGGTAGCTCCGATGCCGGTTACTTCAGTAGGTTCGTCGCGGAACAGGTAACGGCAGGCGTTAATGGGATAAACGCCCATATCCATCAGCGGTCCGCCGCCGAGTTCCTTTTTCAGCCGGACGTTGCCTTCCGCGACCTGCTGGCTGAAAACGGAGCTGAAGATTCTCGGTTCGCCGAGATCTCCGCTGTTTACAATCTCTATTGCTTTCAGGTTGGCGGGTTGGAAGTGTAGCCGGTAAGCGATCATCAACTTGACGTTGTTCTGTTGGGCAGCGTGGATCATCTCTTCGCATTCCGCTATGGAATCGGCCATCGGTTTTTCGCATAGCACGTGTACGCCCGCTTGCGCTGCTTCCACAGTAAAATCCTTGTGCATACTGTTCGGCAGGGCAATGTAGACAGCGTCAATGCTCCCGCTGTGCAGCAATTTCCTGTAGCCCTCGTAATCGACTGATTGCGCGACATCATACTTTTCGCCGAGTTCCTTTGCCTTCTCAGGGTCATCAGTCACGAAAGCAGCGAGTTCTGAGTTTTTGGTGTTTCCGAAGGCCGGCAGAACGACTTCCTGCGCGATCCAACCCAATCCAACTACGGCGTACCGGATCTTCTTTGAATCTTTGCTATCGCCGAACAGGGCCATGTGTACTCCTCATGTGCTGGATGCGAATGAACAGTCTATGTTTCATCCTCCGTAGCGATGCAGGGTTATGATGGGTTTGGGGAATCGATATAGGATGGCGCGCCGTTGGCTGTCAGCACAAGTCATTGTTGTTCTGTTGGCGATTGTAGCTGCCAGTATGCAGTGTGCTGCGCGATGTGCGACTACATCGTGTCACTCCGTAGCAAGCAGCCCTCATTCTGGTAAGAATTCTCATCTCCCGCCGTGCCATCGTCATTCGCAATCAAAGCAGGATGCTACCACGGAGCCGTGCAATTATTTATTTTTGGTCAATAGCAGAACGTCTCCAGTTTTTCAAGTGGAGCATTTATCGGATCACTTCGTTATTGACAGTCTTGCCGTTTCTGCAATCGTATTTTTCCAACTGGCTGAACAGATTGCCGTTTCCAGCGCCTCGCCTCCAAAACCACAGCAACTTTCTTCGTTTTTTGTTCTGAGAATTTAACTTCTCGTTCCTCTTTACAGATCTGACGGATTTCGTGTGTCTGTTTGACGCATGGAATTTGGCGTTTTCAGAAAAGAACAGGAGCAGTTTCATGAAGAACAAAATTTTGTTAAGAGTTGCAGCAGCCGTGTTGCTGTCTGGTATTGTTTTGCATACCAGCGCGCGGGCGCAGGAGCATTCAGAAACACAAAAAAAAGGCTCTATGCCGGATATGCCGGGCATAGATCATAGCGGCATGAACATGAGTACAAACGCGGCGGAGAACTTTCTCATGGGTGAGAGTTCCGGCACGGCGTTTCAGCCCTCTGCTTGGTCCATGCCGATGCTGATGACCCACGCAGGCGACTGGCATCTTATGTGGATGGCGCAGGCTTTTCTTGTTGACACGCAGCAGTCTGGCCCGCGTGGCAGTGATAAGTTTTATTCCACGAACTGGGGTATGTTAAGCGCAATTCACGGGTTGGGCAGCGGAAGCTTTATGCTACGGTCCATGATGAGCCTGGAGCCGGCAACGGTGACAAACCGCAGCTATCCTCTTTTGTTCCAAACAGGGGAAACGGCGTATGGCAAACCCCTTGTTGATGCGCAACACCCGCACGACTTGTTTATGGAAGTGGGAATCCAATACGCGCATCCGCTCGGCGAGAATGCCATGTGGAACGTCTACTATGCTCCTGTAGGCGAACCGGCATTGGGACCAGTGGCCTACCCTCATCGCGCGAGCGCCATGGAACTTCCACAGGCGACCCTCGGTCATCATTGGGAAGATTCAACGCACATCGCTGATAACGTAGTCACGGCAGGAGTGACTTATAAAAAAATCCGGCTGGAAGGGTCCGGTTTTTATGGCCGGGAGCCGAATGAGAACCGCTGGAATTTCGACTTCGGCCCGATGGATTCGTGGTCCACACGCTTGAGCATGTTCGCTAACAAAAACTGGGCTGGGCAGGTTTCCGTGAGCCGGCTGCACAATCCGGAGGAGCTGCATTCGGGCGATGTGGTTCGAACCACGGCCTCCCTTCATTACATTCGGCCCAATAGTCAGAAGAACTCCTGGGCTACCAGCCTGATTTGGGGACAAGACTATAAAACCGACGAGGGACATGCCATCAATACCGTAACGGCGGAAACAGTTATTCCTTTTT
>JAFAZU010000339.1 GCA_019239585.1 Acidobacteriaceae bacterium | reverse complement strand
AAGCGGCAGATATTAACCTGCCATAGTAGCTTTCATGCGGCAGCGCGCTTCGCTCTTCCTCGCGTTTTTATGCGCTACGCTGCTGTCCTCCCAACCGGTAGGTAGAACACGCTCCATTGGCGCGTTGGAGAATGGCGCTCGCCTCATCGGATTCCAATCTGAGGGGCGATGGGGATTGATGGTTACAAACATTGGGGCGGCTTCTGTTACTCAAAGCAGTCCGGTCGAGTTTGAGTTTTATAGAGGTCCTCAAGCAATCAAGCGGATTACTGCCGGATATGAAACGCTGACCAGTTCGAACGGAAAAACTAAGGGCCTCGCACATGTGCCCGGCCCTGGCCAGTCGCGGTTCACAGTTCAGGACGAGTGGACAGTTAACGGATCTGTTCTTGATCTGTCAAGAATCGTTACTGTTACCGGCAGCGAAGATGTTGGATTCATGTCAGCGATTACGTTTCGTCATCCTGAGCCGCATCCGCGATCGTCGGTTGAGTACTTCGCGCCGGGCATGATTTACGGCAGTCCTGCGCATTTAACCGCGTCCGCGATCGGCGGCAGTGAAACCTATGGAGCCAATGGTCATGGGCAGGTGCGAATCCGTGAGGATCGTCTGCCTGCTCCGATGTTCGGAATTCGTTTCGAAGACGGCTCGGCGCTGACGGTTCTCGATCCGGCCCCGGACGGCAGCACAATCCGCGCTGATGCGCGTGATACCGAAGTTCAAACACTCACGGATGAGCATTTTCGCTTTGGCGCGATAGGCGCGGATCTCGACGGTGGGCATCACGCGCAAGGATTCTGGTTCCCAGGGAGCGAAGGCGAAGTAACGTATCGCGGAAACACGTATCCGGGCGGGCAGATACACGAGTGGCGACGGCGTTATCATCCGATTCGTAACGGGTTCGCGCAGCATTATCGCGTGCAGTTTCGCTTTTCCCGCGCTCCCCAGTTTCCGGCTTACTTGCAGGATGCTTGGCGTTGGGCTTACACAACCCTGAAACCTGCCGTAACATGGCAGGACATTGGGGCGGTGCGGCGAAGTACGATTGATGTGCTTGCTAGTCAGGTGCAGGTCCGAGGCGACCGCGCCGGAATCCCAAATGCTGTATCCGCAGTGCCGAATCTTCGTCAGATTGATAACAAGGCCATTATGGGCTTCACGGGCGAAAATTTAGAAGCGGCTGAACTGTTGCTCGCTGATGCCGACGGAGATTCAGATAAGGTCCGCGCTGAAAAACACCGGAATCTCGGCCTCGCTATTTTCGCTTCTTTCCTCCGATTGAAGATGAACCCGCCCGTGGGCGAAGGATTCAACATAGAAACGGGAGAGCCCGCGCTTGCCATTCCGAAAACTCACTGTGTTTTTCTTCGCTCGTTTGGCGATGATATGAAAGCTGCCCTGCGCGCTTACCGGCGCGAACGTCAGGCTGGCAGAACGCATGGGGAATGGCTGGCCTGGGTCAAACAGTTTGGAGACTGGCTGCTGACACAGCAAAATGCCGAAGGCGGATTCCCGCGCTCCTGGAAGCCCGTTACCGGCGAGGTATTCGATCCGTCTCCGCAGGCGAGCTATAACGCCGTTCCCGTTTTAGTTTTGTTGACAGGAGAAACAGGGGACGAGCGATATCTGCAAGCAGGGGAGAAAGCGGCTGACTTTGTCTGGACACATGGGCAATCTTTGGGTCAGTTCGTGGGAGGCACCATCGACAACCCGGACATTCTGGATAAAGAAGCAGGCACGCTTTCGCTCGAAGCCTACCTTGCGCTTTATGAGGGTACGCATGATGCCAAGTATCTCGGACGGGCTCGTGCTGCAGCCAACTATGCCGAAACGTACATCTATCTTTGGAAGGTACCGATGCCCTCCGACGAGGATGATAGGGAGTTGCAATGGAAGCACGGCATTCCCACTCCCGGTACTCAGCTCATTGCAACTGGGCACTCTCTGGTGGATGAGTATATGGCGTTTGATGTGGACGAATACGCAAAGCTAGGCCGCTGGACCGGGGACGAGCATTATCTCCGCGTTGCAAAACTGCTGTTTCACAATACAAAGAATATGACGGCGCTGCCGGGCCGCACCTTTGACTTGAAAGGGCCGGGCTGGCAGCAGGAGCACTTTAGTTTTGCGCCCGTGCGCGGAGTCGGGCTGCACCGGTTATGGCTGCCCTGGGTTGCCACGAGTCAGTTAAACGGGATCTTCGGGCTAATGCAATTCGACAAGCAACTGTTTCAACAGTGGTGCGCCCCCACAACGTCATCAAAATGAATAGGTAATTCCCGCGACAGCCCAGCGTCCAGGAGTTCGAAATCCATCTTCATAGTAGGTTTGATCAGCTAGATTTTTGATGCTGGTGTAAAACCTGAGCCGTGATGAATCACCCAGCGAATATGTGTAGCCAATTGACAGATTCGCTTGGCGGGAGCCGGGAAAGATAAAGGTGCGCTGGCTGAATGGAAATGTGTTTTGATAGAGCGGAAATAAATAATCGCTGGTCGCCAGAAAGTCGAGAGCAGCGTCCCATCGATGTCCAAATTGCTGCAAGACGGTCAGGCCGAAGGTATGCGGCGTAATGCGCGGCGTCTGAAGCGTACCGTCCGCAAATTGTGAATACTTGTCCCGCGAGTTGGTGTAAGTATAGGAGCCCAGCAACTGCGTGGACCGTAGAGGTTTTGCTTGGAGGGAAAGCTCCACGCCGCGCGCAATGCCTCCGCCGGTATTCCGGTAACCGGATGCGCGTCCAAATGGATCTGTTTCCGGATTGATGAGGCCGCTGAAATCAAAAGCGATGACTTCCTGCAAGCGCGTGTAGAAATAGGAGGCGCTTACTCTTACGCGATCCGAAGCAAGATACTGATCAATGCCGCCGTCGATGCCAACTGAACGCTCGGGACGTAGTCGCGGGTCTCCATAGGCAGTAAAACTGCTGCCGTAAAACGATGTCCCGAAACGCTCATAGAGCGACGGAACCCGATACCCGTTGCCGCCATGCGAACGGATCTTTGTTCCCGAAGATTTAAAAAGGTAAGCCACAGACATATCACCCGTATAGGCGTTGGGCGGATTAATAGCCGATACATTGGCGTAAACCGGAACGGTTCCGAGGAAGTTAGGGCGGCTCAAGTCAAATGCTTGCCATCGACCTGAAATCGACAACTGGAGCTGATCCCCGAAAAGGCGGATCTGGTCCTGAGCATCGAATGAGTGACTGCGCTGCGATACTTGCGTATTGGAGTTTACTCGAAAAATAGGATCAGGATTTTGATCCGATGAGGGTGATTCGAAGTACTCACGCTCAAACTCATAACCGGCCGTCAGCAGTTGATGACTGCCTGCTAAAAAGTTTGCGCGTCCCTGCACGGTATCGATCCGGCCATTGAACTGGCTTGAGTTTCGATAAAGCGGTTGAAAATCCGTGCCAAGCGGGCCGTTCACCGTATCGCGATTTGTAAGCAGCGCCTGATAAGTGATCTTGTACGAAAGCAGAGGATTGATTTGATGGTCCAAGCCAACCAGCGTGGAGATCACTCTGGAGGTACGGAAGTAATCCGGGTCTTCCAGATTCGGAATGAAAGTAACGCCGCCAATCGCCGGAACGTAGCCGGTGGGCGGGAGTGCGCTATCAGGCGCGGCAGCCGGATTGTTGTTAAGTCGTGCATTGTCACCTGTCCCTAAAAGACGGCCTCGGAGGATTAGTCCTGGCCGCAGTGAGTAGTCGATCAGCCCATTACCGGTGGTGTTGCGATAAGGGTTGTAATCACCAACGCCTCGGGTCACGTTCAAATGTCCCAGACCCGCTGAATAGTGCAGCCGGTTTGCAAGGGCGCTACCGCCGAGATGGGCTACTCCCCGGATCTCGCCCAAGCCGCCGCCATCAACGGTTAAATCGCCGTGAAAAGGTCCGCTGCCTGTGTCACTGACAATGTTGACAACGCCTCCGATTGCGTTCGTACCGTAGAGGGAAGAGCCGCTTCCGCGAAGCACTTCGATTCGCCCCGTATTGACGGAAATCAAGTCTCCGATGTAAGCCTGGGCGTCTCCTGCCGGAGCGGCAGCGTCACGAAACCGCATGCCGTCAATCAGCACGGAAGTATCCTGAGGGCGCAGACCCCGGATCTGGATTGTTGCTAAACTTCCCGGACCGCCGCGTTGCGAAATGCGCATACCGGGAAACTCGCGTAAAGCATCAACCGTCGACTCGATGCTGCGGCGCTGCAACTGATCCCGATCGGCAACGTCTACCGCTTTTGCCGTTTCATCGAGAGATTGCGGAGTGCCTGTCGCTGTTACAACAACCGTATTTGCCACGGCGGGAATAGTTAGCTGCAGAGTGATGGTTATTGGATTATTTAAAGCTATCGCCTGCGGAGATTTGCCGAGAGTGAGTCCGGGCGCTTCGGCGCGCAGCAGATACTCACCACGCGGCACGGAAAAATGGAAATCTCCATGGTTGTCCGTGGCGCTTCGAAAGCTTTCGCCTGTATCGCGATTGTCAAGCCTTACGGTTGCGCGCACGACTACGGCGCCTGATGGATCAGTAACTGCCCCGGAGAAACGGACAGTTTGACTTTGAGCAAGCGTTGTGATGCTCCATAGAATCCAGGCTTGGAAGAATAATGTTGTTCTTAGATAGTTGGACATACCAGCGACCTCTCCCACGAAGGTGCAAATTTCAAAATCCGCGCTTATTGACGCGGGCTGAAGGCAGGTCTTCGGACTAACAGGCAGGTTCCGTTTGGAATGACCCTACTGGTCTCCGCTTCCCAATTCAAATTGAATCAGTGCGTTCGATGAGACGTTCGTTCCTGTTTACCGCTGCGGGGCAGTTCTGGATTCACACCAGATTCCCTGTTTCCATGCCGGAGTTTCCGGCATACCAACAGCACTCGTGAGAGTAGCACATACTACAAAAAGATGAAAAACAGGCGAATTCAAGCGTACGCGGTTTCTTTCGTTGTTTTTTTGTTCTTGCTTCCGAGCACGGCGATTGCCGCTTCAAAGGTGGCGGAGCAGAAATTTGTATGGCTTTCCGATATTCACTTCAATCCGTTGGCTGATCCAGCATTTGCGGACAAACTGGCGGCTGCTGATGCTGCGCAGTGGCCATCGATTTTAGCTGGTTCTTCTCTAAAATTTTCTACGTTTGGGCAGGATACAAATTGGCGGTTGTTGGCATCAGCCATCAGCGAAGTTAAAAAAACCGTGCCTGACGCGGCTTTCACAATTATTACGGGCGATCTTCTCGTCCACCACTTTCGTGAGCGCTTCGACGGATCTGCTTCCGTTCACGACGACATCGCTTTCCGCAGTTTTGTGCTGAAAACCACCAGATTTATTGCTTCCCAATTGAAGCAGATTGCTCCTTCTCAGCCGGTCTTCATCACCTTGGGAAATAACGACTCCGATTGTGGTGATTATTCGCTTCAGCCTGATGGCGAGTTCTTGCGCGGCACGCTTCCGGTCATGGCGGATTTGCTGAAAACAC
>JAFAZU010000293.1 GCA_019239585.1 Acidobacteriaceae bacterium | reverse complement strand
CTTTCCCGTCAAGGCAACTTTCTCCAGGTTGCTGGTCACTGGTTGCAGAAATACACCTTGTGGTTTTTGGCGGTGCTGGTTCCATTTTATGCTTTGCTGACAGGAGCTTCCAATCCTATCGTCCAAGTTGTAAAGTTCTCGCTCTTTGCTCTGGTGTGCGCAACTGTCCTCGTCTTATCCTTAACAGCTTCTCGTGGAGGTATTCCCGCCCGTGTTTTGGGTAGTTCAACGGCCAGCGCCATTGCAAAGGGCAGCTACGCCATGTACGTATTTCATCCGGCTATCTTCGACTTGTTGCGAGTCAAACTTCCGGCTCTCCCCACGGTAGTGGCTTTACCCATTGCCTTTCTGGCTACCTTTACAGCAGCATGGTTAAGCTGGCACCTGCTCGAAAACCCATGCCTAAAACTGCGTGACTGGGTACAGGGCAGGAACGAACGCGATCCTCTTATTCCTGCGGCACTCCCGAATGCATACTACAAGCGCTAAAAAAACTTGCGTACAAGGCAGTACTCGCACCGACCGCGAGCCCGTGTCTCTAGTAATTGACGCCGCGCTTCGGGCCAGCTCACTCTTGACCAGCGAGAATTTGTCCGGTGCGCCTTTGCCATTCGTAGGATATGCTCCAATTCGGTAAAATGATCCAACTCGGACTCTTGCTCGGGTTTCAAATGGCCTTGTTTGGCTAGCTCCAGTAATTCAAGTGCTCGCTCTTGCGCTTGGGGCGATTGTTGAAAATCGATCACCGCTAACGGCGTGGTGCCTGGAGCAAAAAATCGAGAATTTCCAGGTGCACCGGATGATTGGCCATGTTTATCTGATAACCTGACGAAGTAAGCCATTCGGCAAATCGACCGCTGACTTAATTCCTCCCAACTGAACTAACCGAATCAATCGACGCCGCTAATAACTTCATTCTTGTGTTGCTTTAGTAAGGCATATTCGGGAAGCCGACGGATGGCGGACAGATCGGGATTTTTCTCCGCTAGAGCAATCGGATAGCCGCGTTCGCACAACTTTTTGAGCAGCGCGAAAGAGCGATCAGGGATGCCAAGGATTGATGCAGCTACAGCCTCTTTGTAAAGGACATCCAAGTCTGACGGGCTTTCTGCCCGTGCTTGTTGAAAGTACGTGTGAAAACTGCCAACATTCCCCAGAGCGGCATAATATAGCCCTAAGTCGGCCAGCACGCGGCTGCTACGCAAGGTATTCGCTTCCCGTAGGGCTAGCTGAATTGCCTTTTGATAGACAGGTCTGGCTTGGGCGCTGGCCTGTGACCAACGGTAGGCATGAGCGAGATTTCCGACATAGACCTCAGAGTTTGGCTCGAGCGCTGCTGCTTTTTCAAAAAACGGTAAACCCATATGTCCTTGACCTGTAAAGAAGAGCGCCATTCCTAGGTTGCTGTAATTTGCCGCAAGGGGCTGCTTCTGTATAGCCGTTTCCAAAGCGAGAACTGCTTCACGAAATCGGCCTGCCCGCATATAAGCGCTGGCTAGATTCGTTTGCGCATACGGATTTTCCGGATCGGTCGCTAAGATCTGGGTAAAGGCACCGATCGCCGCCGGATAATCGGGTACCATCAGCTCCGTAGCTCCTAGTGTATTAAGGCTCCAAACATCTAAAGGATTCAACTGCGCGGCATGCTTCAGTTCCGTAATAGCCTCTGCATAAAGTCCCTCATCGGCCAAAATGCCGCCAAGCACGCGTGAGATCCCAGATGATCCCGCTGCTTTGGCCTTTTGGGCTCTCCGCAGGAGAAGAATTGCCTCCTTTCGACGACCAGTTCGTGCATAAGCTTGCGCTGCCGAAATAATGACCTGTTCTGAATCCTCGTTGATGTCTTGAGCCTGCTGCACGTCCGAGAGAACATTTTGCAGCCACAACGGATCTTGGTTTAAGTCACACAGTCGCAACTCAGCTGCCGCTTTCCGGGCATAACAAAGTGCGCAGCGGGGATCTTCAACGATAGCGTGATTGAGAAGGTTCACAGCCTCACGTAAATCCTCCGTGCCTCGGCGTCGGCGAATTAAACTATTGGCCCTAAGGTAAAAGGAGCTGGTCTCAGTGCGTCTTTGGCAGTATTCAGCCGGTTTTGCCACTCCTGTGGTGAAACGGGAAAATTGATGATTGGTCGTCAACTTATCCCATAATTGGTCTTCTAATTCAAAAACTGTCTTCGCGCTCGCAGTAAGAGAAAACAAAGGAATGTGGGACTTCCCTTGCTCAGCAGAAAGATGGATTGTGGTGTAGTCGCCAACCTGAGATATTTGGCCTGTGATGATTATGTTGGCGTGAGAAAGTACCTCCATACTAGGACGGCTCTTTAGCGCTGGAATCCAGACCCGCACACCAGAAAACCGTTGAAAAACAGTACGGAGGTAATCATCAATCCCATCTGCTAATGGTTCCAAGGGAGTTTGGGACTGAAGTGGAAGCAAAGCCACATCGGTGAATTCAGGGGAGCTTGGTCTTTGGTAGTTTGCTGACACAGCAAACAAGTGACTCCAGTAAGAAGCAGCGAGAAGGCAAAACATAACTGGCGCACTCCAGGCAAGGCGAAAGGCAAGCCGTTTAGTTTTGATCACCGGTTTTAACTGGGTGAGTGACACCGGCCAAGAACGGCGCAAATCTAGAAGAATATCGCTTGCTCTTGTATAACGATCATCAGGGTGGTACTGAAGGCACTTCGCAATAACCTTTCTCATCCATCCAGGAACCTGCCTGAGTGGTCTGCGCAATTTTTCGGCGCTCACCTGCTCCAGTTCGGCAACTGTGGGACACCTTCCACAGAGTAGTTCGAATAGGATTAAGCCAAGAGAGTAGAAATCAGTCCGGTGGTCAACGGGAAGCTGTTGTTTCTGCTCGGGAGACATGTAAGCGGGTGTACCATCCCCCGATCGCGGCCCGTTGGGTGAGGCTGTTTGAATGGCGAGGCCGAAATCAACGATCCGCACCCGGTCTCCATCCAGCATGAGATTGGATGGTTTAAGGTCACAATGGACGACGCCCGCCAAGTGGGCAGCTTCCAAGCCGGAACAAATCTGTTGCGCGAGATTGGAAACAGTAGCAACGTTGAGGGTGCCCCGCTGTAACAGGTACTCCGCTAAGTCGGGGCCCTCCACGTATTCCATCGATATGCAAGCTTTCCCTTGAACCGTAACCACGTCGTGTATTCGAACAATGGAGGGATGGGTCAAGCTTTGCGCAATTGCCGCCTCCCGCCGCAGCCGAAGTTCGACAGCGGGGTCAGAAAAGGCCACCATCTTTAGAGCAACATACTTGCCGAGTACCTCGTCCCAGGCTTTATAAATACACCCTAACCCGCCTACGCCGATCTCTCTTACAAGTGAAAACCGTTCGTCGTTCCAAAGCGGCAAACTCTGGAAGACTTGGTTTGATTCACCTGTGCCGAGACAGGCTATAGCGTCTGTTAGAGACAAATGGTTGTTCATCTCGGGAAACTCCGAAAGCTCATTGCGCCGAGCCGAGGAGGGAGATTATCTGAAAAGGTGCCGTAGAAACTCGATCAGAGCTGCCAGAAGCTCGGGATTTATAATAACGGGGGTCATACGATTTCTCCTTGAATAAAGATTTTTTACTCGAAGAAAATATAAATCTTACCGATTTCTCGATTGATTTGATAATCTCCTCGGCAAGCATACTGTAGCTAATTTATCCGTGTTTCCCAAGTGAATTTCATGCCGGATTTCTCTGACACGACTGCCACATTTTTCTGAGGTTAGGAGATCACAGTTGCGAAAGATAGACAGGAACTACTGGCAACTTATTTAACATATGTCATGGCGCGTAAAGGCTTCCAGTTTTGAACCCAACCTGAACAACAGTCCTCCGCTTATCGTTGCTGTTTCAGGCTTAATGACAGGTGTTCTGGTGGAAGCTCAACGGCTGTCTTCAGACGATTGTCCTGTGTTGATCCAGGGTGAAACCGGAACCGGAAAAGAACTGGTTGCTCGCTCTGTTCATGGGGGAAGAGGGCCATTCGTTGTGATTGATTGTACTCACCTGACCTCGCAACTCGTCGAAAGCGAGCTGTTTGGGCACACACGTGGCGCTTATACTAGTGCAGACTCCGAACGAAGTGGCTTGATTGATGCAGCGAATGGAGGGACCGCCTTTTTTGATGAGGTAGGGGAACTCTCTTTGGATGTGCAGGCCAAATTGCTACGCCTGCTGCAGCAAAAAACGTACCGCCGGGTAGGTTCTAGCTGTGAACAGCGCTCCGAGTTCCGAATTATTGCAGCCACTAATCGAGATCTGAAAAAGGACGCGCAATCGGGGCGGTTCCGGCAGGACCTTTACTATCGACTAAACGTGGCCAAAATCAGAATTCCTGCTTTACGCGAACGTAAAGAAGATATTCCTTTTCTCGTTCAGCACTTCCTTAAATACACCAATCTCGAAGCCCCTCCAGAAGTTGTACAAGTATTTCTCCGTTATAACTGGCCAGGTAATGTTCGGGAGCTAGAAAACTGTATTCGTCGTATGGTTGCCAAAAGTTATGGAAACCGGCTTTCGCCCTCCCATGTGCCAGCAACTGTGTGCGTGGATACTGCTGAACAAATGCCGCAGTTAGCAAGGATGGCGACTGCTATCAGAAGCACTAATCGTGAAATTCCAAGCTCCCCGGAGCCAGCCTGCTCAGGAGAGCCGTTCGCACCTGCCCATTTGTCAGGCACGAAGCTAGAATCACTTGCGGAAATTCCCCTGCTGTCATTGCAAAAACTGGAGTTCTTAGCCATTCTCCGTGCATTGCGGGAAACGAACGGTGACCGTACGCGTGCTGCTGACCTGCTCGAAATTGGTCGAACTACTCTGTACCGAAAAATACAAGAGATGGAAAAAGATCCAAAGCTCGCTGTAGCACTGCGGCAGTTAACAAATGAGTAATTTTGTATTGTGGAGATTTGGCAGATTTCATGCCAGAAAAAGCCCTTAGAGCCCACAGTACATGGGCTCTAAGGGTTGCGCTTTGCGGCAAATTGGGGTTTATTGCCACTGCCATTTCTGGGTATCGAGCCCTGAGCATGCTTGAAGAACAGCTGATCCCCCTGAGAGTGTCAAGCAGGAGTTTGAATTGGTGAGAGCATTCGACAGTTGGAAGTAATTGTCATTGTCTAGAGAAGCTGGCTGCCATACCTGGTTTCTTGCTCCTGAATAAGCGTTCTGTATCACTTGGGTACCGTCTGCTGTTCCTGCGTTAAGTAAATCTATTTGCTGGTTGCTACTTTTAATTGTCAATATATAACCGCCCGAGATAGGTGCTGCGCTGATTTTTTGAGCATCCGCACCACTACAGGAGGTGGAAAGTATTTTGTTTGTACTGGATGGCATGATGCAAGTGCCCGTTGCTTTGTTTATCAGCATGTGGGACCCACTAGGAATCAGAACTTGATAGTCCACAACAAGGGAATCACCGGCTGTTGGAACGGAGAGCAGCGTTAGAGTTTGCCCATTAATTGTGAAATCGGTGCTTACCGATAAACGAATGCCATTCCGGTATAGCCTCACAGTATCAAGATAGGGTAGGTAGCCCAGTACAAAAGCTGTATTGACTCCGTCGATTGTTCCTGATGGTATCTCGCTGATTCTTTGTGTGGCTGTGGCCGTTATCGCTACAGCTACAAATAGTGTTACGATCTTTAACATTGTTTTCCTTTACGAAGTAAATTAAATTCTTTCTCCTTGCAAACGAAAAGGAGAAAAAGAAAAAGGCCTTGGTATGCACCAAGGCCTTTAAAATTGTTTACTAAAGTGACCTATAATACTTAACGCTTTATTAACGTTATCGGTTTTGTGATGCTTCCAGCGCCGCCAAACGAATTAAAAGATTGCGCATCTCTTCGTGCTGGCTTTGAATTTCCTCTTTTTGTTGCTCAATGATTCGATGCTCCTTCTGCAACTCGTTCAATAACAGCGCTGGCAATTCATAATACTTTACTGTTTCAATCTCTCCTTGCTGATTATGAACAACTAAGTCCGGAAAAACTCCGGCCACTTCCTCAGCAATGAGCCCGTATTGCAAGGGCTTGTTCCCATTTGCGGCTGGGTGCCTATATCGAAACTGAACAGGACGTAAACTCATTAAGGCATCGCTCGCCTCACCAATGTCCCGAATATCCTCCTTATATCTGATGGAAGACTGCAAAGTGCCCAATTGCCCAAATTCATCAATCATAACTGGTTGCCCAACATCGCCCACAGTCGCTCCTGTAATCCCCGCAATGAACGTGCTTGTATGGATGTTTGGTGTTCCAATACGAATAATGCCTGTGTCGTTCGGTTGCCCGAGGTTGCCGATTGCAATAGCGTTGCTCGTGTCCGCCAAGCCGCTTCCAGCCTGGTAACCAATTGCAATATTCGAGTTGCCGGATAAATTGCCTGATAACACTCCCGCCCCTACTCCAACATTGTTGCTGCCGCTAATGTTTGCCGACAGTGCCCCAGAGCCAGCTACCGTGTTTCCGTTGCCACTACTATTTGCTTGTAATGAGTTATAGCCGACCGCTATATTTTGTTTTGTTCCATCGCTATGGAAATCGGTAAGGGCTTGACCGACATTTGCAAACTGCTGATTAAGGTGATTGATTTGTTGGGTAATTTGCGTGGCCTGTTGGCCAATCTGCGTAGCTTGTTGATTAACTTGGTTAATTTGTTGTGTAAAACCGTTGATCTGCTGGTTAATTTGTCCAATCTGAGTAGTATGCTGATTTACCAGTGCAGCTTGTTGGCTGA
>JAFAZU010000149.1 GCA_019239585.1 Acidobacteriaceae bacterium | reverse complement strand
AAACGAACGGTATCGCGAGCTGAAAGCGCAGCGGGAAAGGGAGTTTTCGGCCGAGCTGATACGGGAACCGGCATTTGCCGGCGCAGCTTACCCGGAGAGCCCGGTTACTTTATCGAACTTGCTGACGTCGCGCGTAGGCGCTCCGCTCGGATCGCCGAATACCGTAGCGATTGCTGCTCCCCATGCCAGCCCAGAGGGCGGGTGGGACAGCTATCGCGCTGCATATCGAGCCTTGCCGCCAACAGCCGACATGCGAGACAAGACGTTTGTGATCCTCGGGACATCGCATTATGGCGCGCCGGATCACTTCGGGCTTACCCGCAAGCAGTTCATCACGCCTTTCGGCGCCGCTTGCACCAATACACGTTTAGTTAACGAACTCGACAAGGCGGCGCCGCTCGCCATTCGCATGGAAGACTACTGCCATGCCGTGGAGCACTCGATCGAATTTCAGGTCGTCTTTCTGCAGCATCTGTACGGACCGGATATTCGTATTCTGCCGATCCTCTGCGGGCCGTTTGTAAAAAGCATTTATGAAGGCGGCTTGCCGGAAGAAAACGAGCATGTAGCACGTTTTTTTGACGCACTAAGCAATATCAGCGTCCGCGAAGGGCAAAACCTTTTCTGGGTTCTCGGTGTGGATATGGCGCACATGGGAATCCGTTACGGCGACAATCTGCGCGCTACCGCTAATATGGGTGAAATGCTTGCCATTGAATTGCGTGACCGCCAGCGCATTGACCAGATTAATTCGGGCGACATTCGCGCTTACTGGTCGCTGGTGCAGGACGGCCATGATGACATGAAATGGTGCGGATCGTCCCCGTTCTACACGTTTATGAAGGTTATGCCGCAAACTCGTGGCGAGCTGCTGCACTATCAGCATTGGCAAATTGATCCACAGAGCGTGGTCAGCTTTGCCGGGATGCGATTCGGCAATTGTAAGTAGCTACTGAAACCGTCCGCCGCCCCACCAATAGCCGGGCCGCGTCCGGATCTTCAGGCCAGGCCGGTTCACCGACACTGTAATGGTATGGAACCCAGGCTCTTGGCTGGTATCGCGTGTCGGAGTATAGCTCAGCAGATATTGGCTATTCAGATCTTTTCCGATATCCGTGATTGCGTTTTCCAGCGCTTTCTCCGTTGCAAAACTGTAGATCTGCCCGCCCGTAAAATAAGTGAACGCTTCGGAAGGACTTTTCTTGAACAGGTCGTGGATGCTATGAAGAATAGGCGGAACCGCATTGAGAAGGTTGCCTGTCTGCTGTTGAACCACCGACGTCTCGGTTCGGGCGCCGCTCCCAGTAATGTTCGGCAAAGCCTCTGGAGGAATGCCTCCATTTTGCCTAGGCGGATAAGGCATCTTTTTCATTACGGCAGTAAGTGCCTTCGAAATATCGACGCAATAGACGATAACATTGTCGAACTGCATCTTTTCTGCTGTTTCCCGTAGGTGCGCCTCGCTGCCCTTATCCACATTCCGGCTCAACAGCAGTACAATGTGGCGGCTTGTGTTATTAGGATCATGCCTTGTCAGCATGTGGTCCGCCTCTAGAACGGCGTCTACTAACCGGGCGCTGGATGAGCCAGAGTTCAATTTTTGCATGGCATCATCCAACTTGTCGGGGTCTCGGGTAAAATCCTGTAGAACCTGTATACGGTGGTCAAATGCAATAACTGCGACATCACCGCCCTCTCCCGTCACCAAACCGTGCAGAAGCACACCAGTTTTCCGCAATTTCGGCAGCACAGGTTCAATGTCCGCATTTGCCTGCACAGCTAAAACAACCGACATAGGTTGTTGCGTGAACTCTGCGGAAATCTTTTGTGGTTTGCCGTTATCATACAGCTCAAATTCGTTCGCCTGAATGCCATTAACATATCCGTGACCATCAGGGTCCAGAACCGTTGTCGGAACAAGAACACTACGAACTGTGACTCTGCCGATCACCGGATCACTGCTTCCCATCACATCGCCAATGGTTATGGGCTGCTGGTTCTTACTTCCAGCCGAAGCATCGGTCGGTAGTTTCTTCGGCGCAGGCCCTAGCTGGCCCGGTGGCGGCGGTGGGCCAGGAGGAGTTTGTCCCGGCTCTAATACCTGAGCGGCGCAGACCACTCCAAATATCAGTAATGAACATGCCGCGAAACCCGTTGTTAGTCCCTGCTTCATCATTGGTGAGATGTCTCCATTATGCCGTGAGTTTCGGTCAGGAGCCTACTTTCTCCCTACGGGCGCCATGCTCCGTGCGTCCTTGCAACAGATCAATGACGTGCGGTACCAGATCTTCTACGGCACGGAGCGAGTGCAGAGCGCCGGCAGGTGAACCGGGAAGGTTCACGATGAAACTCTGTTTACGAACGCCCGCGACGGCCCGCGACAACACGGAAAATCTCGTCTGCTCCAGTCCGCGCATCCGCATTAACTCCCCTATTCCCGGAAGCTCACGATCAAGAATGCCCCGTGTTGCTTCCGGCGTAACATCACGAGGCGCT
>JAFAZU010000325.1 GCA_019239585.1 Acidobacteriaceae bacterium | reverse complement strand
ATGGCCAGATTCTGCTCCAAACTGCTGAACTGTGCCAACTGAGTGACGAACTGCATGCCGTCGGCGGGTTGCAGGGGGTCCTGGTTCTGTAACTGCGCGACCAGCAGTGTCAGAAACGTAGATTCATTAGCGAGTCCGTTCGTGCCGCCTGAACTGCTGTTCGCGGCCGAGTTGCTGCTGTTGTTGGTTGATCCGTAAGGATTGATGGTGTTGCTTGATGAAGTTGCTGTTACTGAAGCCATGTTTGATTAGTCCTTCCCGCGCCTCGGGTCGAGTTCTCCAGAACATCGACCCAGTCTGGTTGATTCCCCTGTTGTCCTTTTCGCTGTTGATCTGAATAAGTGCTGCTGTTATTGGAGCCGTTATTTCCGTCTGAAGAAAAGTCGCGCGCGCCGGACATTTCGGGTTTCACGACTTCACTTAATTTCGGCATCCACACTTCCGCTTGAAACCGGCTCTGCTCTAGACGCGAAGTAAGCTCCGGCATGTGGTCCTGCAGACCTTTCGCCAAATTGAGATCTTCGGATTTTACGCTGACGTGCAGCTCGCCGCCACGGTCTATCATGCGTATATCGACTCGGTTATTGTTATCGCCGATCACTTGCATGTGTACGTTGCGAACCGGCTCCGAACCGGCGGTATCCTGCCGTGCTTCAAAATCCGTAGCCGTCGTATGAACAGGCTGCTCATTGGCAGCTTGAGGTGTATCGTCTGCTTTTTGCGGCTGTGTTGGCGGAACTTCGTAAAGGTTCTGCCCGAAGCTGTTGTCACGCTCATGTGATTGCTCCTTCAACTCGGAGCCTGCAGCGGCCTGTACAACGGTTGCTGCTATCGAATTTAAGGTGTTGCCCGCGACGCCAGAGGCCGCTGGCTCAGCGGAGTCTACTCTCTGAAGCGTTTCCTCAAATTCCGACTTTAGATCGCCCTCGCTCAATCGTAAGGCAAACGCCCAATTGCCTGGTGTTGAAGCTGGAGCGGCATCTTTCGCCGATGCGCCTGCTGACTGCAGTTGTGAATCGTTTCCGCTTGCGTCATTGACAGATGTGTTCGACGGCGTATTGACCGGATCAACTTTGCTGGCTTCTTCGACGTTGGACGTATCCCCAGGCTGGGGAACAAAGCTAACAGGCAATGCGGCCGAAGCAATCACTGGGCCAGTGTTCCGGTTATGGTCGTCCTTTGGCGCGGGTTGAGATATGTCGGTTTTCGTCTGTGTATTCGTGAGGGGCAGCACAGCTTTTCCGCTGTCCTGCGTCGCCTTACCTGTTTCATCGACATCTACTGTTTGAGTTGTCGGCAAACCAAGGAGCGCCACTAATGGCGATGCCTGAGGCATCGATTCTGTTTGGGGCGGCACAAGGACGTTGTTTGCATCCTGGTCTTGGCTTGTGTCAGTTTTCTTCTCCGACTTCTCGGCTTTATGGGTTTTTACAGAAGAGGCAGGAACAACGCTATTTGTCTCTCCATTGGTGTCGTGAGCGCTCGAACTTAGGTAGCTGTAAAACTCTGTCGAGGGGTCACCGGGCATTTTGCCCAAAGGCTGCCGCGTTGGAGCGTTTGCCTGAGAGTGTGTTCCCGAGAAGACGTGTGAAAGCGTCACGGCTTGTGTTTTGCACGTGCAACGCCAAACTCCTGTTCCTGTATTTGGAAGGGGTTTTAAACGAAAGTGTTAGAAATGGGTGTCAAAATTTTGAGCGTGCCGCGATTTTGCCTTCAAAATTTCGACAGCGCTGTAGCCCCCTTGTTTGAAATCCCACAGCATTCATCGAGCTTTTGACGGCAAATTTCCGCTGTTTTTGAGTGGCATCGCACGTGCTACAGGGCTGTATGCATGGATGCATTAACAACAGCGGCAGCAAGCGGGCTTCAGGCGCGAATGGATGCGCTTGACATGCTTGCAAATAATCTGGCAAATACTTCGAGCAACGGATTCAAGATTGACCGTGAGTTCTACGGAACCTATTTGGCTCCCGAGCTTGCGAACGAATCTAATCCGATTATCGGTGAATCGCCGGTTGTACAGCGCCACTGGACAGATTTCTCGCAAGGCTCTCTCCTGAGCACCGGCAACCCAACGGACTTGGCGCTTTCCGGCAAAGGTTTTTTTTCCGTCAATGGCCCGAACGGTCCCTTATATACGCGCAATGGAAGTTTCCATATGAATGCGGCGGGTGTTCTGGTGACGACCGAAGGTTATCCGGTGCGTCTCACCGGCAATCAAACCTTGCAAACACAATCAAGCGATCCCATTCAAGTAAGTCGTGATGGTCAAATTACTCAGAACGGCGTGGCGCTGGGGCAATTAGAGATCGTCAACTTCAGCGAACCGAACAAGTTGAACAAATTTGCTTCTACTTACTTTACGACCCCTAGCCCGCAAGACGGACCAGACGCTCCAAGTACCGCTGAAGTGTATCAGGGCACCGCTGAAACGTCTAATGCCCAGCCTGCTGAATCCTCCGCCCGCATGATCTCGCTGCTTCGAAATTTCGAAATGCTCCAGCACGCAATTAAGATCGGCACCGATATGAACCGGCACGCCATTGAGGAAGTAGCGCGGGTCAGTTAATCACATCAACGAAATGGAAACGAGAAACTAATGATACGAGCTCTTAACAGCGCCGCGAGCGGCATGACGGCGCAACAATTGAACCTTGACAGTATCGCCAACAATCTAGCCAACTCCAGCACTGCCGGCTTCAAGGCCCGCCGCGCCCAGTTTCAGGACTTGCTGTATCAGAACATGATTCAGCCGGGCTCTGCCGCTGGTCAGCAGACGACCATGCCCGCCGGTTTGCAAATTGGCCTGGGCACGCGAACGGTTTCCAACGAAATCGTCTTCTCGCAAGGCAATATGACGCAAACGGAAAACAACCTGGACCTGGCGATTCAAGGGAAGGGATTCTTTCAAATCCGCCGTCCTTCGGGAGATTTGGCTTATACGCGGTCCGGTCTTTTTCAACTCGACCG
>JAFAZU010000479.1 GCA_019239585.1 Acidobacteriaceae bacterium | reverse complement strand
GACGCAATATGATAAGGCTACTCCCGCCAGTTTGATGGTCTACAACGATGGACAGGCTTTCATGGCTCCGGAGGGTGATGTCCGCGCGCAATTTGTCATGGACAACCTGATCTTCCGCCGTGAAATTCCGGTGATGATCGGGGTATTTATTAATCCCGGCCGCCGCGCCGATCAGCCGGAGCCCAACCTCCACAACTGGGGAGATCGCGACACGAATCGGCCCACGGAGTACAACACCCTCGACGACAAGTACGCCCGCGTCATCGTCGACGAATTGCTTCCCGTGCTCTATGAGCAATACAACATCTCCAAGGACCCCGAGCGGCACGGGATCGGCGGATCGAGTTCCGGCGCGATTGCCGCTTTCACCGTGGCATGGCAGCGGCCGGACCAGTTCCGTAAGGTGTTGAGTAATGTCGGAAGCTTCACGAATATTCGCGGCGGAAACGCCTACCCGGATATCATTCGCAGGAGCGGAAAAAAGCCCCTGCGCGTCTTCCTTGTTGATGGACGCAACGATAACCGAGCCTTGAAACCTGACGGAAGCTATGATGAGACCCGCGACTGGTTCTATCAGAACGTACGGATGCAGCAGGCGCTGACGGAAAAGGGCTATGACGTGAACTACTCCTGGGGGATTCAACAACACGGCCAGAAGATGCTGCAAACGGTGTTTCCCGAGATGATGCGCTGGCTATGGCGTGACCACGGCGTTTCGACGGACCCGCGCGATACTGCTGAACGGTCCTTAAATTCGCCGAAAAGCGGGAAATAAAACTTACTTCTTCGGCCAAAAATCGCGATCTGATACGGTAAAGCCAATGGCTCTTGATTTGGAAACCCTGCGCAAAGAGGTCGAAAGCTTTCTCGATGAATCAAACACACCGGTTTTCCATGGTTATCACCGTATGCTGGATGCTTTAAATCAAGTCTCCTGGGACGTAGAAGGGCACCCTGATTTTCGGGAGTTTCTTAACGCTGGGCGCAAAGCCGGGGCAAAAATCATCGTTTTTTTCCATCGCGCTTTCTCGCTCGATCAAATCGATGAAGCCCTGGACGAACTGGAAGACAGCACCCTGACTCGCGAAGAAAAACGCAACTTCGAAACTCGATTGCGACAACTGCAAGCCTACGAGGGTTTCACCTGTTCGCTTGAGCTGTCTTACACGGTAGACGGTCAAGTTTACCTTTATGAACTCTACACCGATTGGTATCAGGCCATGAGCGACATCCTGGCCGAACTTGACTCCCTGCTCGATGTAGAGGACGAGAGCGACGATACGCTGGGGGGGTACTTTTCGAAGAACTAATGACGGAAGGTGTTCTCACGCCTCGATGGGTGCGTCCGGCCGCGCGTTGGATTTTTCCGGCAGTACCGGAGGCCGAGATCGCGCAACTGCAAAACAGCCTTCGGTTACCGCGCGTTGCGGCAGCCGTTCTGGTAAAGCGGGGTTATTCCGACCCGACGATCGCCGCAGAGTTTTTGTCCCCCAAACTAGAACTCCTCCACAATCCTCTGTCCCTTCGCGACATGGAGGTTGCCGTCCGTCGCCTCTTCGAAGCGATCCGGCGTCGTGAGCCGGTTCTCATTTGCGGCGACTACGACGTTGACGGAACAGTATCGGTTGTTATTCTCAAACGCACGATCGAGCTGCTCGGCGGCATAGCCGATTTTCACATTCCGCACCGCCTCAAAGAAGGCTACGGCATGCGAACCGAGGTGGTGGAGCGCGCGGCCCAAAGTGGTGTTCGTCTGATTATCAGCGTCGATACGGGTATCCGCGCCGTTGAAGCCGTCCGGCACGCGAAAGACGCCGGAATCGATGTGATTGTGACGGACCACCATCTGCCAGATGCCGAACTGCCGCCTGCGCTGGCGATTCTGAATCCAAATCGACCGGACTGCCCGTATCCATTTAAAGATTTGTGCGGAGCGGGCGTTACGTTTAAGCTTGTGCAGGCACTCCTCCGTCATAGCGACTGGACGGAAGCCCGTCAATCATCCTTGCTGGATTCACTTCTCAAACCAGTGGCGATGGCCACCGTCGCCGATATCGTTCCGCTCATTGGCGAGAATCGCGTAATCGTCCGGCGCGGATTATTGGGATTCCGCGATGTACGAAATCTTGGCCTGCGTGCGCTGCTGCGAGTAGCGGGATTCGAAGAAGGCGAGTGCCCGTCCGCGTATCAGGTCGCATTCCGGTTGGCTCCCCGCATCAATGCAGCGGGCCGCATGGCAAACGCCCGTGACGTGATTGAGTTGTTTCTAACGGAGGACCACCTTCGCGCTCAGGAGCTGGCCGGTCAATTAGACACCTTTAATCGTGAACGCCAGGAAGCTGAATCCGAAATTCTCAAAAGCATTCTGAAGCAGTGTGAAGACAGCATCGACTTAAGTCTCTCGGCGCTCGTGTTTTCCGGAGAGGATTGGCACCCCGGCGTTCT
>JAFAZU010000210.1 GCA_019239585.1 Acidobacteriaceae bacterium | reverse complement strand
TTACCTTGCGAGAAGGCGACTCCAGCTACGCCCTGCGCAAAACCGCCCGAGACTCGCAGCCGGAACTGTTGGGCATATTGCCGGGCTTCTCTTCCATTGCTGGCGTGCCTGGTTTCGGCGAACACTGCAATTTCCTGCAAAGACACTTGCCCCAGAAGAGTCGCTTGTACTGTTTCGTTCTGTGGAATGGCAAAGCTCTCGCGCAAGGTTGATAGAAGTTGAAGCAGCGCGCTCCGTGCTTTGACCTGCCACTTATCGCTAAAGATCACGTCCATCGGCAGGTTTCTTTGTACCCAATCCAGGGTTTGGCTCATCCACGGCAGCGGCGCAGCCGGATCATGAGGAAGTCCAAACTTAATGTCGCGTAGCAGACGCGGCACTTCATGGTAATCGCGAATAAATACAACGCGTACGCCCTGATTCGCCCAGTGCAGTGTTTGATAGGTATCCAGCAACTCGCGTCCATGCACTCGCAGCACTGCATAGATTTCCGTCGAGTCTGAAATGCGATTACGTGACCGGAGATACAAATGCCGTCTCAAATTCACATCAGCAAGACTCATTCCTAGAATCAGCACCGCTCCGCCGGAAGTGAGAACGTAATCGAGTATTTGATTAGGCCGCTGTCCCTGACGGCTGAACAGCTCGAAGTACTGCGATTCTGTTAACACAAACGAACCGCCGCAGATTCCGTCGGGGTCGATCCATCCATGCACGTGGTACACCTTTTGGGGATCAAGCTCAGTGCCGAGCCGTGGGGAATGAGCGGAGCGGTAGGGAGCAAAATCCGGATCATCGGAGCTTCCGCCATTCATCCGGTAACGGGCCAGCTCCAATAGTGGATCGAAGTTTGTGGTAAACAAAGTGGCGCGGTCCATCGACGCCAATTGCCAATGCACTTGCGTGAGCGGCAGTTCTGCAATGCTCCGGCCCCTGTACAGTGTTCTCCGGAGATCTTCAAAAAAGTTTTCGCGCGTGCTGGAGTTCCACACGAAGTCAGCGGCGGCATCACGTCCAATCGCTTCATACAACTCGTTGACCAATTCATCCAGGTGTTCTCGGATAATGGGCTGCGCCTTCGGATCACTGCCCAAGTCCTCCTGGATGTATTTGCGGAGAAGCGCCCGGTTCATTTCTCCCCAACTCGGAAAGCCGGAATCAACCGAGAGACCTGCGCCGGCCAGCACGCGCAAGTTGCCTTGCCGGTAATGTTTATTCAACCGGCGGCAATACTCAGGCCATAAATCTGTTTGCGCTGACACTCGATGAGAAGATTACCATGAGGACTTTAGTACCAAGCAAGAATAGTAAGGCACGTGGTACTTTAGCGCTCGAATTAGCTGAACCAGCTTTTTAGAAAATCTCGTCTACAGATCGTTCCTCTGGAGGTTTCATGAAGCTGCATGCAATTTGCACGCTGACGCTCTCGTTGGCTGTGTCGTCTTGTCCACTGTTTGCTGATTCCTTTGTACAAACCAATCTGGTTTCCGACATTCCGGGAATGGCAAACGTCACTGATCCCGATCTCAAAAATCCATGGGGCATGGCTTTCAGCGCCACCAGCCCATTTTGGATTTCAAATCAAGGCAGCGCTAATTCGACTCTCTACAACGGAGCGGGGGTGAAGCAAGCACTAACCGTTACAGTTCCCCCGACCAGCCCGCCTCCAACCGGACCAACCGGTCAGGTCTTTGCCGGGTTGGCCGGTAATTTTCTTCTGGGCGGTAATCCTTCCAGCTTTATTTTTAGTACTCTGGCAGGAACGATTGATGCTTGGAATGGAGGAACCACAGCTACTGTTGTGGCAACAACTACAGGGGCCGTTTACACTGGCCTAGCTTTGGCAAATAACGGTACCGCAAACTTCCTATACGCGGCAAATTTCGTTGTGGGTGGCGGGATCAATGTTTTCGATTCAAGTTTTGCCCCCACAACACTGGCCGGTTCCTTCAAAGATACGGCCCTCCCCGATGGTTATGCGCCATACAATATTGCTGCGGTCGGCGGCAAGCTTTATGTGGAGTACGGCGAAGTTAATCCGGCAACGGGCCGTCCCGTTACAGGCGCTGGATTAGGGTATGTTGACGTATTCGATACAAACGGCAACTTTTTGCAGCGGCTTATCTCAAAAGGGTCCCTTAATGTGCCGTGGGGTATCGCGGTAGCTCCTAATGGTTTTGGAAACCTTGGCGGCGATTTGCTGGTCGGCAACTTTGGAAATGGCGAAGTGAATGCTTTTGACCCGACCACCGGGGCCTTTGTGGAAACGCTTTCGGATGCTTCAGGTCGGCCCATTGTAAACAGCGGTTTATGGGAGCTTAAGTTCCGGACCAATGGCGGCAGCAGTTCAAATCCCAATGCGCTTTACTTCGATGCTGGTATTAATGGCGAAGCGGACGGCCTGTTTGGATACATTCAGTCAACGCCGGAGCCGTCAACGTGGATCATGGGTGCGCTCGGAATATTAGGAATAGCTGCATCACAGTTTCGACGCGTCCGGCGCTGAAGCGTCCGCATTAGTTACTGTCGGTAATATGTGTGGACTTTAGACTCCACACGTCTAATCGCGACTTTGCCGGCCTTGGGCCTTGCGCGTAAGCTTCTACTTTTATCGCCCCCGCTGCTGGAAAGATAAGGTTTGTCATCGCCGCTCGCCCGTTGTCTGCAAACACTTCCACTGAATTGCGATCCACCAGCACATGGAGCTGCAAAGTTGTACCTGTCAGCTTCAGCGGCGCTTCCGTTTGAGCCGGAAAGTATTTGCTGAAGTCAACCCGGCCTGAGTGCGTACGGTCAACAAACAGCACCCCTGCTGTTTTGTTATAGCCGATAATCGTTACGCCTCTGTCCGCGCCTTGCAGTTGCAGCCCAGCCTCTTGCGCTTCAGCCACGTCCATGACTGCCTCTATCTCAAACGTGTGCCCTTCCTCAACGTCTTTCCCCGTAACAGTTTTGTGCTCCGTCCGCAATTGCTGCAATTCCCTTGTCGGCTTCTGAATTAAACGGAGACCCTCCGCCGTCCGCCGCAACGAAAGCTCACGCGGTACCGTCATCTGCCCGCGCCAAGGTGATGTAGGCAGATCGGCTGCGTACTGCCAGTTGCTCATCCA
>JAFAZU010000205.1 GCA_019239585.1 Acidobacteriaceae bacterium | reverse complement strand
TAGCTGTGTCTTGCCCTTACACTCATCTTGGACACGGGATTGAAGTTGAACTAGATGACAGTGATCCGAGATTGCACACCATGAAGTTGAATATTCGCGCCTATGTTTACGATCATCGCTACGCTTCCGCCATGCAGACCGACATCTTGCGCCGTACCCGGCGGGAACTCATTGCTTGTGGCGTGCTAAGGAACCGGGATGTCCAGCTTTCCATACCTAATTAGATTTTTTACAAAGGAGTGAGATGAAATGCGTGTTGCGCGACTCGGCATAGCTCTGGCGTTAGTGTTCTTTTGCACTTGCGCCGATGCATTTTCACAAGAACAAAAGATGACGGTAACCGGCAAACTGACCCGCATGATGGCTATTGGAGGAGAATCAACCGGCTGGGCAATTCAACTCGATTCCCAACTTGATGTTGATGGTAAACAGGTCGATACTCTGGAGGTTGCTTCCAAGGGGATTGGGAAATTCGAAACATTACAAAACAAACACGTCAGGGCTACTGGCAAACTTTCCTATCGGAACGGCGTAGAAACCGGCAGGCGCTCCGTTCTGGAAATTTCCTCCATCAAGGAGGTTAAGGCCAAGCCTGGACAAGCTTCACAAGGGGGGTCAACGGCGGCTTTAGATCTTATAGGAAGCGAGTGGCTGTTGGAAGATCTCGGGGGCAGCGGAGTGCTTGATAGGGTGCAGGCGACGCTCGCCTTTCCAGCAAGGGGAAAAGTAGCAGGTAAAAGCTCCTGTAACCGCTTTATGGGTCCGGCTGAAATTGATGGAAACTCGATAAAGTTGGGACCTTTGGCCGGAACGCGAATGGCCTGTCCAGAAGCGGTCATGAATCAGGAAACAAAGTACCTAAATGCGCTCGGAGCAGCCGAGCGTTTCGAATGGAAAGATCCCTATCTGCTGTTGTATTGCAAAGGCTTCGAAAAGCCGTTGCGTTTCACGCGGAAGGAAGCTTCGAATCCTGCGGCACAGGAATAAGACATTGTGATCAAGCGTTGTTTACTAATACCTGTCCTCATACTGGTTTCAGCAGGGTTGTCCGGGTACTCCCAGCCATCGAATACAACTGGCCGGGATTTAACCCAACTCTTCAGTCGAATTTGGCAGATCACAGATGCGCCTTCGAAACCTGCACCCGGCAGCATTTATATTTTCCTCCCGAATGGAACGTTGCTCGAGACTTCCTGTGTTGAGACTTATAGGATTGCCAAGTGGTCAATTGACAAAAAGACGCCTTCCGTTTTGCGCGTCGTGGAGGATGGACAGCCAGCGTTTACAGCGTCGATTACCGAACTAACCAGTCAAACGCTGCGCTTGCGGCGTACTTTAATACGCAGCAACGAGACAAGTGACATCAGATTAAAAGCTATAGAGCGGGAGTTTATCTGCCCTGATTTACGAAAGTAGGCCAGCTTATTGAAAGACCGCCTTTTGAGGATAGATTTCGAGTTCGCGAATCTCCACAACAGGCACCTCCTCGCCATCGACGAGAATACATTTTAAGCCGTAAGGGGCCACTGCGCCTGTTTCGTCCTCGCACCATTCGCTGACCCGCCCTAACTGCACTTCCTCATCCGGATGCTGCCAGGAGAGCGGAGCCATAGCGGGAATCATGATCTCGCCTAGTTCGCGGGAGTGAAACGTAGGGCCGGTCGTAACCTTAGCGGGAATCCATAACAGGTCGCGTAAGCGCTTAGGGGGATTCACGCGAACCGAAGCAATGTCATGAAAAGAAATCCACAGGTAATCGCCGCCGGCAAACACTTCCAATTTCTCTCCGATGCGCGAATCGGCATCGGAGAGCATGGTAAATTCCTTGCCGTTGAGCTTGCCGCTGATAGTCATTCCAGCGCCGTCGAGGAGCAGCGGAGGGAAACTCTTTTTTTCAAACATTTCCTGGCGCGTCTTCTCGGCATTAATAGCAGCCTTATAAAGCAGAGCTCCGAGCATCGACGCCTTGCTGCCTCCTTGCTCCAGGATCGTCAGTTGCTCTTCAGCGCGGTCATACTCGCCAGCAAAACAAAGCAGTTCGAAGAGAAAAGTTCTGCCGCGCTGGTCGGCGGGATTATCTCGAAGCTGAGCAGTTAAGGCCGCGATCGCTTCCGCGAGCTTTCCAGCCTTGAAGAGTTGTTGAGCGTCCACAAACCGAATCTTACATCTTCTAATTCTTAATGATGTTTCCAATGAGATCTTCGCTTAACTTATTTCAACGTTGGAGGCGAGTGTGGCCGCATATTTTCGAGAACGCTATCGAAATTGTCCGGGTTCACATGGACGAATCGCCGGCCTTTCAGCTTCGGCAATGCCTCAACAGACTGATCAGCGAAGTCGCCCATTACACCAAGTGAAAATGGAAGCTCCTTTAACTCAATTACATCGCCAACTTGCACGTCGTACAAAGTTTGGGTGCTTGGTGGTCGCACGCGTGTAAGCTTTCTTTGTACATTTTCTCGTTCCATTTACCACAGATCCTTCGAAACATTACATGGCAAGAATCAACTTTCCAATTCGGCATCGAGAGTAATTTCGGTATCAAAAAGCTTTGATACCGGGCAGTTCTCCTTGGCGTTCTGGGCGGCGCGGTTAAAAGCATCTTGGGAAGCGCCGGGAATCTTAGCTACTAATTTCAGCGCGCTCTTCTTGATCGCGAAGCCTTCCCCTTCTTTATCGAGCGTAACGGTGCAGGTTGTATCAATACTGTCAGCTTTCAAACCTTCGTTTTGCAGCATCAAAGAAAGCGCCATCGAAAAACAGCCGGCATGGGCAGCGGCAAGCAATTCTTCGGGATTTGTACCGGTTCCCTGCTCGAAGCGGTCTCGGAAAGAATAGGGAGTGTTCGACAGGGTACCACTGCCGGACGAGATAGTACCCTTGCCTGACCTCAAATCACCTTGCCATTGCGCTTTCGCATTTCGATCCATTGTTTAAATTTCCTTTCTATTCCTGGAGTGAGATGCAGATGGGCGCATAAATGCGGCATGCAGAATCACCTTGGATAAGCACATCTTTTACAAAGACTTTACCTGCTCATAACACCTCGCGGCGCATTGACGCATAGGATCAGCACAAGAGCAAGTTTTTGGTGATACCAACGTGGCTTGCTCTTCTCGAAAGAAGGACAAACGCTATGGATAAAGTGAAAACAAATTCGACAAATTCCGCTGACCGACGCTCTTTCATAAAGAAAGGATTGTCGGTGGCCGGAGCGGCGACAGCAACTGGGCTGTTAAGTCGTGGTCCGGCTCTGCTGGCCCGCGACGGGGAAGAGAGTAGCGGTCAGCTTAACAAAGGAGATGCAGCCATTTTGAGGTTTCTGGCGGCAGCGGAAATAATCGAAAGTGATCTATGGATACAGTACAACGAATTGGGCGGAATTCAAGATAAGGAGACTCCGGGCCTCGGCGGTGGTGGAAGCGTACGGTATACAGCTGCTCTTTCGAACCTTGACGGCGATATGCCCCAATACATCCATGACAATACCGATGACGAGATCAGCCATGCTGCTTTTATCAACGCGTATCTGGTTTCCAAGGGCGCCGATCCGGTTAATCTGGATTACTTTCGCACCTTGCCCAGCAGCCGAGCCACAGGGGCTTTGCAAATTGGCCGGCTCACAAACCTTATGAAATTGACTGTCGATACAAGCTGGTGGACCAGGTATCGCAGCAGCAAAAACAATCCCGATCTTGATCCTACGTTTACGTTCCCCCAGGCAGTTCCAGCGCTGGCACAAGGGCAGCATCCGGCCATACCCAGAAACGATGACGATCTGTTTCCGGACGACCATATTCAGGCCATCGCCAACACGGCGGCATTCCACTTTGCGTTTATTGAACAGGGCGGCACCAGCCTCTATCCCTCTCTTGCACAGAGAGTCAGCAGTCCGGAGGTTTTGCGCATCCTGCTCAGCATCGGGCCAACCGAGACGACCCACTTTCAAACGTGGCATGACAAAGCGGGCAATGCCGTGAACGGCGGCCCCATCCCTCCCTCACCTTTGACTGACCCTAAGGACCACTCGCTAGTGTTTCCAAATCTCAATAACAATCCGGGAGGGGAGGATTTTCAAACCAACCTGATTATGCCGGAGCCCTGTCCATTTCTCAGCCGGAAATTCCCGGTGTGTTCCATTATTCGTCCTACAGAAACGAAGGGAGCTGCCATGGGAGCTGTTCGAGCTCTCCAGGCTGATGGACTTTTCATTGGCCAATCCAGCGAGTTCTTTGAGTTGCTGCGCGACCTGGCGGAAGACGCGGATGAGGCTAACCGAGAAGGTTAGCGGCCGGGTAATTAAGGACTAGCGGAGCAGTTCAGCTCTCAAACGAGCCGCCCAATTGCAGCAATCATGCGGCCGGAATTCTCGGGCTCGCGGCGATAGGAAAAGAACTGTTTACCTTCACAAGCTGTGCAGAGTTGGCAATCGAAGATTCGATCACATTTCAGGCCAGCCTGTTCCATTTGCCTCCGGTTGGCCTCAGCGAGATCAACGGTCCGGCTATTCGTCACTTGTCCCCACTCGGGAAAGTGCAGCGCAAATTGTTGCGCGACTTCGACCCCGACCTCATAACAGCAGTCGCGGATACAAGGGCCGATCGCTGCGTAAATATCAGCAGGAACTGAGCCGAAATCCGACGCCATTTTCTCAATCGCGCAACGAACAATTCCGGCGGCAGTTCCACGCCAACCCGCATGCACAGCGCCTACTGCCCGATGGCAGCTATCAAGCAGCAGAATCGGCACGCAATCGGCAGTGCGAATGCCAATGCTTCGGCCCGCCTCATTCGTGATTAAAGCGTCGCCTTCGCCTTCGTGGTCTTTCAGGCTATGCGCGTTTAGGACATGGTTGGAGTGAATCTGGCGAAGAGTAATGTCAGCTTCTGGACTGCCCCACCGCGTGCCGAAACCGTGTTTTTGCCAAATAAACTGTTCCAAAGCGCCGCAGCGGTAGATCCCGTCAGCTCCGAGGGAGAAAGGGCTGTTCACGAACTTTGCTTAGGAAACCAACTGCGGGTCCATCCGGGAACCGGACCCTTTGCGCAGAAGGTCGGCGCGATACCAGTCGAGAGTTAAACGCAAACCCTGCTCAAAAGTAAAACGCGGCGCATGACCCAGCTCACGGACAGCGGCTGTCGTATCAGCTTGTGAATCCCGTACATCGCCCGGGCGAGGCGGCCCATACTGCGCAGGCAGATGGATGCCTTCGATCTCCTGAAGAAGCTGCCAAGTCTGATTGAGGGTGTAGCGATTGCCGTTGCCTGCATTGAAAACTTTGCCCGAAACGCCCTGCGCCTGTGATGCCTTTAATAAAAGACCGACCACGTCTTCCACATAAGTGAAGTCGCGTGATTGTTCGCCGTCGCCGTAGATCGTCGGACTGCGGCACTCAATCAAGCAATTCAGAAAAATGGAAAGCACGCCGGAGTAAACGCTCGTCGGGTCTTGGCGCGGGCCAAACACATTGAAGAACCGGAGGGAAACCGTTTCCAAACCGAAGCACTCAGAGAACACGCTCCCATAGTACTCGCCTAATAATTTCTGCACCGCATAAGGTGACTTGGGGCGCGGGGCCATGGTCTCAACTTTGGGCAGAACTTCCGTATCGCCGTAAGCCGAAGAGGATGCCGCATAGACCACGCGTCCCGCTTTGCCTTCGGCAGCAGCATGGAAGACATTGAAGGTTCCGTCAATGTTGCACTCGTGAGAAGGCACGGGCTGCAAAATCGACTTGGGAACAGAGGGCAAAGCACCCAGGTGGAAAACTCGACGCGCACCGGCAATCACGGGCGCAATACGGCGGTAATCGCGCAGATCAAGCTCGTGAATAGTCACTTGATCTGCTATTTCTTCCAAATTGTCCAGTTTTCCGGTAGATAAATTATCAATAACGTGAACATCACGTCCTTCCGCGAGCAACGCTCGCACCAGGGCGGAACCGATAAACCCCGCTCCGCCCGTTACCACATCATGGTTCATACTGTCTGAGTTAGCGCCGCTTCGGGCACTGCTTTCTTAAGATAATTCAAGGCGTCTTCAGCGATTTGCCTGCTGCCGCGCTCCCAATGGAAAACTTCCAAGGAGATCCAGCCGGAATACTTCGCCGCAGCCAGCGCGCTCATGAGTGATCCGAAATCATAATT
>JAFAZU010000166.1 GCA_019239585.1 Acidobacteriaceae bacterium | reverse complement strand
GCTTCTTTGTTGTTATCAACCTGGATAAAGTCCAGATCACGGGCTTCTCTGATCAGGCTTCCTGTTTTGGCTTCTGCCAGCCGGTCCTCATTGAAGTAGCTTCGTACGCGGCTGCGAAGGTTCTTCGCTTTACCGACGTACAGAACCGTACCTTCTCCGTCTTTGTAGAGGTAAACGCCGGGCTGGGTGGGAAGCTGCGCTACTTTCTCACGAAGTTCCATGGCAGCTATAATTTAATTGTGACACGCGCGTTTCTGGCGGCCTGTCTGTTCGCCTTCAGTCCCACTCTCGGCTTACCGCAGCAAGGGCAAAACCAGCCGGCTCCCGTTCCGCCCAATTCCAGCCAAACAGCGCAAACTCCTGATGAAGAAAACCCGCCGGAAGAAGATGAATCCGTTGCGCCCGAGAAATTTGTTCTGAACCCGCTGGAGTCCGAGCGCAACATCAAAGTCGGCAACTACTACTGGCATCGTGGCAAGTACCGCGCTGCTGCCGGTCGCTACGAGCGAGCCACAAAATACAACCCCGGCTCACCCGAAGCTTTTTACAAGCTCGGCGAAGCAGAGGAAAAGTTGAAAAACAAAGACGCTGCGCGCCTCGCTTTCCAAAAGGTGATGCAAATTGCCCCTGATTCTAAATTGGCTAACGAAGCTAAAAAAAAGTTGAGTAGTAAAGGTTAAGACTGAGTGATAAGGCCTATGAGCGGCGAGCCGGAAGTATGCGAAACCGGCGCTTGCCCTCAATCCGGTAAGTTTCAAAATCCGCGAAGTCCACGGTAAGAATTGTGGAAAAAGATTCACGTTTAGCCAAGTGGACGAGCGTGGCATCTGCAAAGTCCATGGGCCTGTCTGCATAACGCAACATCAAGTAATGTAAAAGCGGCAGTTCTTCGTGCTCGATTTTCGCTTGGAGGAGTGCTCCGGAACGGACAAATGCCCAAGCCGCTTCTATTTCCTGGCGACTATCGCCGACCAAGTGAAACAGTTCAGTTAAAACGGCTTCTGAGGTCAGCAAAGGCAGCCGAAGCTGGCGAAATGCCTCCACACAAGCTTGGTGCCAGCGATCGGTTCGGTCCAGAAGCGCCAGAATTGCGCCCGTATCAATCAGAGCATTACCGCGCATTGCGTCGACCCAAACGTTGCCGTATTGTCAGTCGTGCTGTTTCAGCCCGGGAGGGTTTATGACCTGTGATAGTTCCAAGGCAACTTGCCGCAGCAGCATGAAGTCTCTGCTGTTCCTGGTTATCATCAGTACTCGAAGCGCTCTTCTTTAACCAGTCTCGTACCGCACAGTCTAGAACTGACGAGATGGATACCTTGCGCAAACGCGCTTCTCGTTCCAGATCCGATTTTAAGTCGATCGATACGCGCCAGCTGTACACTTCTGTCTTCATGCACTACATGGTAATACATGACTGAATTTAACCTAAAATTGTTCGTCTAAAGAATCCGACGTTTTGGCTTGCGGCTATTCTTCTTGCTCCGCTTCAAGGCTTGTGTTGTCATCATGTTCGTCAGCGCTTTAAAGCCAGATTCATAATCCGGAAATAAATCAATGTATTGCGTCGTCCGAGCAATCTCATTCGGCACATCGCACTCGCTCAAACGCAGCGGCACCAGGAAAATTTCGTCCAGCGGCATGCGTTCCGCAATTTCCAGAGCATGTCGCAACTCGCACTGAAAATGCCCTCGCTTCCCGACGGATCGGTGGGAAAAATTCACTAGAATAAAATCTGTAACGTCAATAGCCTGCTGAATAGCGCGCGGCCAATTCTGCCCCGGCATTAACTTGGCAACATCCATCCACGGTTCAAAACCGGCTTTTTGCAAGTCGTCATAGAGCTGCTTCACAGCAGCCCGGTCCTCCTTCGCATACGCCAAGAAAACGCGGATTCTATTATTCGGCTGGAAAACAACTTCGTCGTGATCCAACTCGAACTTACCCAAGCCATCGATCTGAATCGGCGCCCCTTCACGAAGGCAGCGGGTAATTAGCTCAATCAGCGCCTTACCGCGTACGGTATCGCTCACTTTTTACCCTTTACGCACGGAGAAGGCGAACTGGAAGGGGGCTTTGGCGCGCCGTCAATTGTTTTTGAGGGCTTACCGTCTTCCTGTTTTAAATCTT
The DNA here is from genome assembly GCA_019239585.1 of Acidobacteriaceae bacterium. GTDB lineage: Bacteria > Acidobacteriota > Terriglobia > Bryobacterales > Bryobacteraceae > Bog-105. Next base: position 353 of record JAFAZU010000166.1, on the reverse strand, counting down.
TCAACAGACCGTACACCAGCGTGTCTACCTGATCTGCCGCTTTTCCCTTGGACTGATGCGACTGCTTCGCCAATCGCTCAACCAGCTCTTTCTTGTCCATCGCCTATAAACTAAGACACAAGGTCCTCTCACCTGAACCGATGAGTACCTGCAAGCAAAGGCGATTTCCTAGCCTGACAATCACTTAATCTATATAAAAATTTGTGTCCAGCTTGTGACTGCTTTTTGCAGTTCCATCATTGCGGGGTTTTTAGTTGCCCTCCCCTTCGTCGTTCAGGGTCAATTGGATCACTTCTTCATCGTCTTCTTCCTCATTTGCAAATTCGAAGCCATCCTCCGCGTCCGGGTCTGCG
>JAFAZU010000157.1 GCA_019239585.1 Acidobacteriaceae bacterium | reverse complement strand
CATAGCGGGACATAGCCTGATCCATGCTCCAAGCAGGGCAACTGAACACCGCGTCCGTAAATACGGTTGCAAAGGCTAGGGCCGGCGTGCCGTAGCGCCGGAACGGATATTGTGTTAAGACGCGCCGGTTCTTGGCAGCGCCCACTAGCAGGCCGACTCCGCCCCAATATTGGTAGAGCTGGAGCGGTTTTCCGTTCGGCGACGCCAACGAGATAAATAGGCGCCCCTCGTCATGGGTGGTGCCGTTCATAACCGGTACATGCTGGAATGCGCCACTTTCGAAGGATGCTGGCAGTGTTTGCGGCAAAATCCCTGCCCCATACACGGGAGACCACACGAGATTACTCAGAGGTCGCCGGCCCGGAACGGGGGTACTAGTCAAGAATTTTGCATCGACGCGGCGAAGGCAGGTAAGGTCGCCCTTTCGACATCCAAGTTTGTCCGCGTATGCCAGATTGCGGCGCGAAGCGTCCGCCAGCAGGACATTATTATGCGGACTTCCGCACAAGCCGCTCTGAATAATGGCCCTTTGAAATAATCCGGCAGCTGCGGGGGAGGCCAGTTGAGCGCATACGCTCATGCCGCCAGCGGACTCTCCGAAGAGGGTTACATTTCCGGGGTCTCCCCCCAACTGTGCGATGTTGTCGCGTACCCACCGTAAAGCCGCCTGTTGATCGAGCAGCCCATAGTTGCCGGAGCTGCCGTCCGCTGCCTCGGCGCTCAATGCAGGAAGCGCCAGAAACCCCAGCGCCCCCAGGCGATAGTTGAAGGTTACGACTACCACGCCGTACTTTTTCGCCAAGATGCTGCCATCGTAGATGCTGCCCCTGCCCGAGGTAAACGACCCGCCGTGAATCCAGACCATCACAGGCAAACGGCGTCCTGGCGCGCTGCTGGCCGGAGCGTAAACGTTCAAAAACAGGCAGTTCTCGGAACCTTTGACCTGACCGTGAGTTTCCCCAGGAGCCGCAAACAGGCCCAACACTTGCTGTGTGCATTCGCTACCGAACGAGATCGCCTGCAGGGGAGTGGTCCAGGGGATAGGTGGGCGCGGCGGTTTCCAGCGCAGATCTGCCACGGGCGCGCTGGCATAGGGAATACCGAAAAAGGTGCGAAGCGTCGCGGTCTGGTTGCCTATTACCTCGCCGGAGTTTGTCATCACCCTGGCCTGCTGGGCTTTCACACCCCAAGCAAGTACAAAGACTCCGAACAGGCATCGTTTAACAATGTGGGCCAGCCCTCCATGGTTGTCCATCTCAGTCATTTCAGTTATATTGCCAGGGTTTGTAATGCGGCGATCCGCTCCTGGGTGGGGGGATGCGTGGAAAACAAACGTGTGAGACCTCCCACGGAAAATGGCTGCATGATGTACATATGCGACATGGCAGGCGAGCTGTCGAGCGGGATTTGTCGTCCTATTGAATCCAATTTCACTAACGCGCTAATCATTGGTTGAGCTGTGCCAAGAGCGCGCGCTGAGGCGGCATCCGCGCTGAACTCGCGCGTCCGGGCAATCGCCATTCTGATTAATCCTGCCGCGAGGGGGGCGAGAAAAATCATCAGCAAGCTCGCTAGCGGGTTGCCGGATCGTCCATTTCTGTCCCTGTGTCCGCCCCCAAACCACATTGCCACCTGCGCCAGGTAGGTAATAGCTGATCCGAGAGTAGCCGCAATGGAGCTGATTAGAATATCCCGGTTTTTAATGTGCCCCAGTTCGTGCGCGAGTACGGCTGCAAGCTCATCATCACTCATGGATCGCAGGATTCCTGCCGTGACAGCTACAGAAGCATGTGCAGGATTTCGCCCGGTTGCAAATGCGTTTGGGGAAGGGTCCGGGGTTATCCAAAGTTTCGGCATGGGAATTCCCATGCGTTGAGATAAAGGGCGGACAAGAGAGACCAGCCGTTGATATATCTCCGGATACTCGGTTTCACTAACTCGTTGCGCCCTGGACGACACTAAGGCAAGTTTTTCCGAAAAGAAATAACTGAAGAAGTTCATCCCTACGGCGAGCAAAAGACCGTAGAGCATTCCCTCCTGGCCTGCAACTGCGCGTCCTCCTACTACAAGGAGTCCGCTGAGCAAGGCCAGCAACAAAGTAGTTTTGATCGCGTTCATAGGCGGCGGCCTTGCGCAAGACTAATGGACTTGCTCAATCCTGACTTGGGTTAATCCCTGATGAACAAACCCCAGTTTCTGGGCTGCTCGCTTTGTGACGCTGATCTCCCGCCCGTCTACAAATGGGCCGCGATCATTGACTCGAACCGTTGCGGTTCGATTATTGCTCACGTTTGTCAAACGAAGCCGTGTGCCGAACGGATAGGTCCGGTGTGCGGCCGTCATGGCTCCGTTATTGAACCGCTCCCCGCTTGCTGTGCGCCTGTGATTGTATTTGGAACTGTAATAAGAGGCCGTTACAGCACCGCTCGTGTCCTTAGG
>JAFAZU010000722.1 GCA_019239585.1 Acidobacteriaceae bacterium | reverse complement strand
ATTGCAGACGATGTTCCACGTTCCGCAAAAATTCGTAGGCGCTCTTCAAATGGTCATATTCCGTTTCCGACAGCAAATCCTCTTTACGGAGTGCTGATAAAGCTTGTAGTGTTCCACCGTGCCGTACCGAGATCTCGCGTCCGCCGTGTAGGCGCTGCATACACTGGACCAGGAATTCAATATCACGTATGCCGCCATGCGCGAGCTTGACATCCAGTCCTTTACCGCGAGGGCGTTTGCGCCAAAGCTTTTCACGTATGCGTTCGCGCGTTTCTGACATGGCTTCTATCATGGAAAAATCAAGCGTAGTGGAGTAGATGGAGGGTTCCACAAAGTTCAGGAGCGATTGACCTAATGTGTGATCGCCAGCGGCAACACGAGCTTTAATCAGCATTTGCAGTTCCCAGTCGCGGGCGCGCTTGGAGTAGTATTCTTTTGCTGCCGCCAGGGAGATGCACACGTCGCCAAGAGTCCCTTCGGGCCGCAGCCGAAGATCAACTCGGTAACAGAGTCCGGCAGCCGTGTAGGTAGAGAGAAGATGAGTTAACTGATTAGCGACTTTATTAAAAAATTCTTTATTGGTAATAATTTGGGGTCCGGATGTTTTCCCGTTGTCGCTGTAGAAAAACATCAAGTCTATATCGGAGCTATAGTTCAGCTCCCGCCCTCCCAATTTGCCCAAGGCGAGTACTGTCATCAGAGCTGGAGCGGGGCAGCCGAATCTTTTCTCCATCTCCCCGGTCACAGTCGCCAAAGCATGCGCCAAAATGGCATCAGCCAAGTTGGAGAGCTCCTCCGTAACGTTTGTGAGTGAACCGATACCGAGTCCATCACGAAGGACAATACGCAACAGTTCCTTGCGCCGGAAAAGGGCCAGGTTCAAAGCGATTGCCATGGCATTATCCTGCTGCCGTAAAAAAGCGCCGAGCCGATTTTTGAAATCCTTAACGGAAAGTATCCGATCGAGTTCATCAATTTCGAAGAGCCATTCGGGGTGCCGGATGAGTTCTTCAAATAAGAACCGGCTCAGGCTTGCAATCGTCTGAAGCCAGAAGAGACGTTCTTTGTCTTGTTGTAGCTGCTTGAAAATCTCCGGATAGTGAACGTTGAAGTCAGAGAGATCGCAAAGGCTTGACATCTAGTAAATTGCTTCGGCAGGACTGATAAATTCGCAGAACCACCTCCAAGGCCCGGTAGCCCTCTTCTCCGTTAACAACCGGTTCGCGATTGTGGCGAATGGCATCTCCGAAGTCCTGAAACTGGCGTTCGAACGAGGCCAGGCTGATTGCCATCGGGTCTGAAGAGCCGGAAGCGACATCGTGCTGCACGAGCGCGGGATCTAGGCTGTTTGCTTCCTCGTCGTCGAGAACATCCCATGCCGTTAAGCGGTCTCCGGAAATAATAGCAGTGCCCTTTGTTCCGTGGATTTCGACTCGCTCGGTATAGCCGGGCCAAAACGCGGTAGATGCCTGGACCACTCCGGTCGCGCCGGATGAGTAACGCAGGAGCGCGTTGACGACATCCTCGGATTCAATCCGGTGACGCGCTCCGAGCTGCCACATGCCTTGTATGGCATCCACCGGGCCGATCAAGAACAACAGGATATCAACCTGATGAATGGCTTGGTTAATGAGCGCTCCGCCGCCTTCAGTCTTCCAGCTTCCTTTAATCGGCCGCGAGTAGTATTCGTCGCTGCGGAACCATTTCACGTACGCATCAGCTTCCAGAATTTTCCCTAGGCGTCCAGCGGCCAAGGCGCGTTTCAGGAAAAGAGTCGAATCGTCAAAACGGTGCTGGCTGGCAACGCCGAGCTTAATACCGGCTTTCCGCGCGATATCGATCATTTTGCGGGCGGTGTCCAGATCCGTAGCAATCGGTTTCTGGACCTGGATGGGCCGTTTGATTTCAGCGCAGGCTTCCACCGGCTCCAAGTGGAAATCAGGAAAAGCGCAGACATCAATGAAGTCCAAGCTCGGATAATGACAAAGATCCCGGTAATCAGGAACAAATTTTGCGCCCCATTGCTCCGCAAACCTGCGCCCGCGTTCTTCGGTTTTGTTGGAACAGGCAACCACTTCAAAGCCGATATTTCTGTAGGCTTGCGCGTGTTTGTTGGCAATTGCGCCCGTGCCTAGGATGCCGACCTTCATAGATTAAAGTCCCGTTTGGGAGCCGCAAATGCTCACTTCATGGCCGGCTTCGCGCAGGAAAGCGGCTTTCACAGCCAAAGCATGGTTCGCAGTTGCCGTATCGGGCGCGTAAGCAACTTGTATGTGATTGGCTTTGTGCCGTGCCATCATTTGGTCCCGTGAGATCCCGTAGAGCACGGCATGCATAATGGGCCATTGCGGCGTGGTGATTTTCCATCGGCGCTCGGTTTCTTCCCTGGGAAGTTCTATCACGCGTGCGCGTCCCAGATCAGCTTTCAGTTTGCCCCCATCAATGAAGATCCGGCTCCAGACAATTTCGCCGGGTTTACTGATGCCTTTCAGCGAACCTCCGCCCAGGCGGAAGTACATAGGCGGCTGGCGTTCGCTCACTGATCCGCGATAGCCGTCAATGTTGTGCGCTGGAGGCACGGCACCGGAAATCTCGAAAACCCAGACGAAATCCTCCCCAAACTGTTCTCCATAACGGAGGTCATGCAGGGTTGTTTCGGGCGGCAATTGCAGAGCGTTCCAGACACGGTTTGTTACGAGAGCATCCAGACCCCCGCACTCGTCAACTTCGTTGAAGTGCGGAAGCGGTTGGCCTTCGTAAAGAGTTCTGCCGTCTATGGATTTCGCAGGCGGGCGATGCCCGTTATTGAGCAAACCCTCAACCAGATCGGATGCGGGCGATAAATCTTTGAGCCCCTGCTGATATTGAATACCGATAGCAGCACAACCGAACTCGTCAGCAATTCGTAGGGCAGCAATGTACATGCGGCACTGATCCAGAATTTGCTCGTCCGTTAAGTCGGTTTCCCCGTTAGGGCCGGTTTTGAATTGCAAACCCTCCTTGTCAAGCCAGGAGCGGACCTCCTGGGCTTCACTGTCCGGTACGACCCGCATGGCCGCATACAGAGCTGATTGGCTTAAGCGCTCCTTGAAGACGCCTGTCGGATTAAGAAGGTCATCAGGCACGATCGCGTTAAACATGCCCATACAACCTTCATCAAAAACGCCGAGAATGGCTTTTTCACGCCGGAGCTGTTGCGCGAGAGAACGCCCCAAATTTTCCGCTTCGGGCGGCAATTGCAAAGCAGACAAAGCGCGTACGTGCGAGGTGTCGTGTTCAACCGGTTTTCCTTCGAGCCAGGATTGCAGGCGCGACAGGAAATATTCATCTTCGAAATTTTCAGACCACAAGGTTGAGTAAAAAACGCCCGCTTTTGTCAAGGATCCATTCAGGTTGAGCATCCCTACTAATCCGGGCCATTGACCGCTCCAGTTGGCAACTGTCAGTATCGGCCCTTTATGGCTCATCAACCCGTGGAGGACGTGGTGGCTGTATTGCCAAACGGCCTCGGCAACTATCAAAGGAGCGTTTTCCGGAATGTCGCGAAAGACTTGCATTCCGTACTTCTGCGAGTCAATGAAACCGTGCTTTTTAACCGAGTCAACAGGGTGGCCACGCTTCACGCGGTAGCCGAACTTTGCAACAGCCTCCGTGACAGCGCGTTCCATCTTTTCCTGAGCCGGCCAACAAACTTGATTAGCCGATAAACGAAGATCGCCGCTCGCAACCAGAATTACGTCAGGCATCGTTCTATTCTGGCAAATGCGCGAGGAAAAATCAGGTTATCGCTGGATTTGAATCAGATCATTAGGAGTGGCCCTTGACGGCTCAGTTCCCCAGCGGAGTCCGCGCTGTTGATTGAGTGCGCGGTTCACGGTTCTGCCAATTGCTAATGAACCCTCAATCAGATGTCGCGCCCGGAGCGGACCGGCGATAGTCCGTTCACCAAGCCAGTGCAAGCCCATGCTGATGGAACAGCCGCACTCCGCGCAGTTCGGAGTTCCGCCAAAGACGCACGGTTCGACACGAGTTTTTAGATCTGCCGTGTAGTTTAGGGAGAG
>JAFAZU010000612.1 GCA_019239585.1 Acidobacteriaceae bacterium | reverse complement strand
ACCAGCACGCAACTCTTCCCGCTGCTTGCCCAGCATCAGGCAAACTAAGTCGATTCGCTCCAAGCCAGGGAGTTTGCGTGTTGCGGCCAGCTTACCGTCGCGTAGCACCGTGACGCTGTCGCAAACCGTATAAAGTTCGTCGAAACGGTGGCTAATATAGACCATCCCGACACCGTCCGCCTGTAAGCGGCGTATGGTCGTGTACAGAGTCGAGACTTCGTGTGTCGTTAACGAGCTTGTCGGCTCGTCGAACACAATCAGCTTCGCGCCCAGGGACACGCACCGCGCAATGGAAACCATCTGACGCAGGGCAATGTTCAAGCTGCCCAACGCCATGCGCGGGTCGATATCCAGACCTAACTTCTCGAGGACTTGGCGGGTGTCCTCATTCATCCGCTTCCAATCAATCAAGCCCCAACGGCGTGGCTCCCGCCCAAAGTAGACGTTTTCAGCTACGCTGCGGCCTTCCAATAACTGGATCTCTTGATGAACTGCAGTCACCCCCGCAGCTTGCGCCTGTTGTGGATTGCGGAACTGGACCTGTTGTCCCTCCAGCCAAATGCGCCCGCCGGATCGTGGCAGGACCCCAGTAATGATTTTGATCAGGGTGGACTTGCCCGCGCCGTTTTGGCCCACCAGCGCCCGGACCTCACCGCGTTCAAGGCTGAAATTTATCCCCGCGAGGGCGGTAACTCCCGCGAACACTTTTGTGATCTCTTCGGCGCGTAGCAGCGGCTCTGGATTGTCAGTAAGCCTGGTCAACGAACTCCCGGGCGTTGCTCGCATCGAAAAACTTATCTTCCAGAATGATCTTACTCGGTATCTTCTCTCCCCTTCTGAACTTATCGAGCGTGTCAAAAGCGAGAGGGCCAAAGCGCGGGTTTGATTCGGCGGTCGCCGACATCTCACCAAGGATAATGGATTGCAGAGCGGCTTTCTCACCGTCGACCGAGACGACGAAAAAATCCATCCCCGGCCGCAGGCCCGCCGCTTTCAAGGCCTGGATTGCGCCCAGGGCCATTTCATCATTGTGTGCGTAAACGGCAGTGATCTCCTTACCCTTGGCCTGGACGATATTTTCCATCACCCGTTGCGCTGTAGCACGGGAAAAGTCGGCTGTTTGCGAAGCAATGATCCGCATCCCAGGGTGACCGGCAATGCACTCAAGGAAACCTTGGGAGCGGTCGCGCGCCACAGAAGAGCCGGGCGTCCCTGTTAGCTCCACGATAGAGGCTTTCCCGCCGGTGTGCTTGATTAGCCATTCCGCTACGCGCCGCGCCTGTTGAATAAAGTCCGACCCCAAAAAGGAGACATAATCCTCGCCTGCCTTCCCTGCCGCCTCGCGGTCAATCAAGAATACGGGTATTTTGAGCTCCTTCGCCGAGTCCAGCGCCGGACTGAGGCCTTCGTACTCGCGCGGGGCAAGAAAGAGCGCCGAAACCCGGCGCGCAATCAGATCCTCTACATCCGATACTTGCTTCGAGGTTTGTCCCTGCGCATCGGTCACGATGAGCTCGTAAGTAGAGTGCCGTTTTGCTGCTTCCTGCTTCATGCTGTTCGTCTCTGCAATGCGCCACGGATTATTGTTTTCCATCTGCGAAAAGCCGATGACGATCTTTGTCTTTTTACGAATGCAGCTGATCGACGGCAGCAGCAAAGGAGCAGTCAAGGCGAGTCGCCGAGTGATGGAGCGCGGCATTGCTATTGGAGGTCTGCAGGAACTTTCCTTGCTCAGGCGGACATCTTTTCAGGGATCTTGCTAGATTGTAGCGAACGCGTGGAAAGGAAGCTGATTCAGTTGCGCGGCCAGTATGTTTACAGTTAGTCCTTCCAATTCTTACCGAAACAAGGAGGGCGTTGGTGCATAACCTGGGTGAGGGCGGTTCGGGGGAGGTGGCAAAATAGAGCGAATGATACTGCCGGAGAAAAGACATGCCCTACCAAGCCAACTAAGCGCGACGCCACCAATTTGCCAAAGCGCGCTACCGCGTGAACATCTGGCTTTGGTCGACCGTGGCGGCAAACCGGTGCACGTGGTCCTCGATTCCACTGGTCTGAAATTGTACGGTGTACGGAAAACGTTCGTTCGTGGAAACGGCGATGCTCCGTTATAAGATCCTGATCGGGCCCACGCTGCGGGCTCACAAGTTCGCAGCGCAGCAGGTCGAAGCCCACGTGGCCTGCGCCGTGATCAACCGCATGACCCAACTCGGGAGGCCGACCTCACAACGGGTCCGGTAAAGCAACCCAGCCAGCTCCGGCTTTGTTCCCTACTAGATTTATGTACCAACACCCATCAGTATGGTTTTTGCACAATGCCATCTCATCTGCTCAATGTGACAATGCCGTTGGGCGTACTATTCAAGGAATCGAGACCATGCACCTCCTCCAAAAGGGCCGAGTGCGGCGCGTGCCGAAAAACGATGTGGTGGCGCAAGTCCGGTTAATTCATCAGCTGTTTGGACTGACAACTTGATCCCAGTAAATCTAGGAGTTTGCGTCCCCAGAATCTTTGCAACACTGCCGGTGAGCGTCAAGCCTCTGCTTGAGGAAGCCTGAACCAACATTTCGAGGGGTATCCACCTTGCCGAAGGCTCACCGGCTATTTCCCGCCGGCTATTAGTCCTCCCGCCACGGCGCTTAATAACCCGTACCCCACCGTCAACACTTCGTGAATTACAAACATTACCGGTGCGGCTTCGGCCCCTACTACGTTGTTTTTCGTAAACGGGACAAGGATCCCGCTCACATCGAAGCTCCCGTTGGCGGAAAGTCCAACCCAGTCGCTGCTCGCCATATGCTTTGCGTCAATCGCCCCGCCGATGGCGGGAACCAGCCAGCAAGCATTGATCACGCATTCGACGATTGGCGAGATCCAGTTAGACCATGTCTGGTTGGAATCGATCCTTGGAATGTTGTCTGCTCCGGTCTTCACAAGCCAAACGGCTGTCACGGTATCGTTCATGATGGGCCAGCGAGTGTCCCAGCCAGGGGCGAATCCCGCAACAATGTTCGGCATAATGTATGGCAGACTGCTGGCAATTGCCGCCCCATAAACATCGCTAGGGATTGGCGTTTCGGCTGTCGACCATGTGTACTTCAAGGCGCTGAAAAAAGCGACGGTAATCGCGCCATACAATGCGAAGAAATTTCCCACCGAGCTCATGATCTGCATGGGGGAAAGGATAGCCTGGTCCCCTTCGGCGGACGGCACTCCGGAAGTGAAGATCTTCCGAAGTGTCGCCAAGTCTGGCGCATCGATCAGGCTCTTGGTGAGCGCATTGTCGGGAAACGGCGCTTGCTCCTTGATCAGCTTGAAAATAATGGTGGCTGGAATCGAGGCAATCAGGCATCCTAAGTCCAGAAAAGTTAAAGCATCGCCTTTGGGATTTTCCTTCGTCTCGGTGAGCCAGCTGTATATCGGTGACAGGATCGGAATCTGGAGGTCGGCCGTGAGAATGCCGATAAGGTCGCCGATCAGTTCCTTCGCAATTTTCAGCATCCCGACAATCAGGTCTTTTGCAATTCCTAAAAGCAAATCGCCCACAATCCCGGACAGACGTATGATGATCTCCGTGACCGAAAGCGTGGACATGGGATCGATGATGTCTGTCTTGATCCGCTGAATCGCCGTTTTGAATTCGCCAATCGCGCTACCAATCAGCGTCTCCAGCTGACTGAAGATGTCGCCTCCACTACTCGCTGTGTTGCCGGACGATCGAAGCATCACGGGATTATCGGACAGTTTACTGATAGCATTCGACAGATTGCTTTTTGCATGATGCAGCGCCCAGTTGGATCCCGGGCTGTCGTGGCCCTTCACCGTCGAAGAAGACGCCTGATAGTTGCCGACGGTAACGGGTGGCCCAGGGGAAATGTGCGCCCACTCTGCAATCCTTGCCTCCAGTCCATCGAACACTCCGGCTATATCGGTCTCCAAATTCCCAACGCCGTCTACCGCATATTTCGCATACAGCAGCAAAATGTGCTTTGCGACTCGATGCGTTCGCAGGATATCCTGCCACTCAAAGATGAACCCAAGCCATTTGATGAGATCTTCAAAAAATACCTTGATCTTGTGGAAGACAAACTGAACCGCACGCACTACCGCGCTGATGCAGTCTACCACCACTTTGTACAGAGTCTCGCCGATTTTGACGAAGAAGTGCCAGACGTCTTTCGCCGCGTGCACAAACCACTCTTCTACTTTGTGCAAGATGCCCATGAACCAGTTCCAGGCATCCTCCCAAAACAGCACGAAGGCCGATTCGTCGCTCACCCACAAGCTCGGATCGGTGCTGGCGCCCGGTGATTTGAAATTGGCGCCGAAACGGGCGACGGCCGCGTCCCCTTTGTGGAACTGACAGCTGCCGTCATTATAGGAAACGCCCCAAATTCTTACCCGTCCGCCGCCGGAGCTGTTGCTGGCGTCCCTCTTGGCCGTACTGTTGGGAGGTAGTGTCTTGCCTGCCTCCGCAAACTCCTGTAGCGACTGCGCCGTGACCTTCGCCGTGTTCGCCCGGTCCGGTGTATCGGTCGGCAGAAGGTAATGCTTCGTGCCGTCCGGGTTGGTGACCTGCAAGTGTTCCAAATCGCTGCCGCCATTAACCTCGCCGACTTTCCCCATCACCTTATCCATGGGGTTGATGTCGCTGGCGGCGCTCTCCGCCTTCACGTGGTAGACAACGGCCGATAGCGTCTGCGTCTCCTGCACAATTGTGAGCGAGCCGGTGGTATCCGTGGACACGTTCAACGGCACGTCCGACAGAACTTGGAACACATCGTTCAAATAGACTCCCACCCGCGTCGTGGCCGTTATTGCCACCTTGGAATTCGGAATCGGCACGGTATTATCGTCTGTGACTTTGATATTCGTTGTGAAGCTGGTGTACTCCACCATATCTTTCACCGCGGTGGGGGGAAGCAGGATGTTGCGCTGCCGCCACTGCGCCGAGACCGGATCCTGCGTCATTTGAACGAGCTTTTCATCCTGCATGTATCCGAAAATGACGCTCCGGTTCAGCTTGCGGTTGAGGAACGGCGCCATCTTCTGAACATTACGAAACAGCGGAATCGGATACGACCAAGCCGACGGAATCGTCTCGCTGCCCGCCTTGCACTCGAGGCGGAACAGATCCCCCGCGGCGTTCAGCCCCCAAACCGTCGTACTCGCGTAACCCGTCTCGGCATACAGGGATTGCACGCCCGTCAGCATGTCGTTCTGCACTATGCTCTGCCCCGGCGCATTATCGTGGAGGTTGTCGGGAAGGAAAAGATAGATGGCCTTGTCGCCAGCGACGAAAAGATTGGTATTGCCATCCGAATTCATAGCCGCCGCGATCGCAGTAGCGCCAGACGGCACAGCGAGGCGCGCGACTGTAGGAGCTTGATCGCGAAATCCGCGTAGCGCCCTGAATTGCAACACAGATCCATTGGCATCGGTGCCGAGCGTGTAGATTCCGGGACGCACCAGACCTTTGGCGCTTCTCCCCAGGCAGCTTTGCTTGACGGCGAAATCCGTGGCGAGCATGTGAGTGTTCCACTTTTGAGGGGCCGAGGGTGTGATGTAATAGCGGTCGTAGAACCCGAGCGGGGAACTGCCCTTCTTCAAATCCACCACAAAGCACCCGGCGTCCGCTGCTTCGACGGGTGTCGGAAGCTGCAAAAGATAGATGTCGGCAATCAGCACGGGCAACTGTGACGCCGGACCGTCAAACGGAATGTTGGTCCATTCGACACCTCTGGCCCAGGCGAAGTCGGAGTTGGAATGCCCCAGAGAAATATACAGGAGATCCGCACCGTTCACTGTAAAGGCGAGTGCCAGATCGATGTTCCCCGTCTCGGCATTCTGCGAGACCTCGAAGGTCCTCACTTCTCCGGCACCGTTGTGTTGGCTCTTCAGTGCCTCGATCAGGCTGATCTTGTCCCAGCCAGCGCGCAGGTGAGAGCCTTCGCGGGTCAGGTAGAGTTCGCCCAACTCGCCGATCGAAAAGAACAGCGAATCACCCTCGACCGATTGCAGCACCGCGAATTTCTTATCCGGGGCCATGACCACGGCATGCTTCTGATTCTTCATCAACTCGGATTCAAAGCTAATCTTCATGATCGATGTTCTTTGGGGGAAAGTATGATTTCTGCCGCATTATAAAGCCGGAGTGCCATAGGTCAGGTGAAACACCATATCGCCGCTCTGCGAAAATTTCGCCCCGCTATACGCTACCGCGGCATGGCCGGGAACGATAAACCGCGCGGTGGAAAGATTGGGGTTTCCTAACGAGTCGGCCAGCGATCGAATGGTGTTTGTAACCGGATCGATCACCTTTTCGTTAGGACTGTCCAGAAGCCAATCGGCGAACGCTCGAAAATCCAGCGAGTCCGGATTGTCTTTACGGGTACTCAAGGGCGCGTTCAGCGTAAAGTGCACCGACCCTTCGGCATCCACGCTCGTGTCATAAATACTGGTGATCTCCGAATTGATCACATTTCCATTTGTATGGGAGCCAAAAACATACACGTACAATTGCACGAGGATCTTCTGAACGATCTTGATCTGTGTTTCCGAACTCTGGACGACCTCCAGGCTGAAGTTTTCCTGGCCCGTGATTTCAGAGCTTCTTGCCGAGCTGTCTTCCTTCACGGTGTAAGTAAAATAGGCGAGCTGGTTGGGCCCCGGTGTCGACGTAGTGGGGTCTACTCCAGAATAGGGAGTGCACTGAAGATAGATATACGTTCCCTTTGCGCTGCATTGCGGACTAAACCGCATGCACTGCGTCTTGACATAGGGCAATAACGCCTTCGTGAGCCAAACCTTCAGGCTCGCTTGGTTAATCGCGACCGCGCCGTGCCACTGCGATCGTTCCGTCTCATCTATCCAGTTCCAGGGAAATGCCCCAGTCGTGACCGGCAGAACGTTGTTGTTGGTCTCGCCCAGATAGCAGAGTGTATCCAGGTCCCCCGGGTTCTTCGGTGGCTGCCCGCTCGGGATAAAAGGACTGGTCTGAAAATTAAGGCTTGTAAGAGCAAGCGAGGACTGGTCTGCTTGCCCCGTGATCGCATGAGCCAGCACTGGCTGCTTAGTTGCGATCATCGTCGTCCAGTAAGCACCCAGAAAGTACTCCTGTAACCAATCGTGAAGCATGGAAGGAATCGGAACGCCAATGATGCTTGGCACAGTCGCCCCACCGGGGTCATCCAGATGCAGGAATAACTGCTGGATACTGAAGGTGCCTGGCTGGAGTTGAAGACTCTTGATGCGGTCTTGAACCGCCGCCGGTAGCGTGGAATCGCTACCTTCGAACTTGGCGAGCTTCAGATTGACTCTGCTTTGAAATATCCAAGGCTTATCCGCTGGTTGGGATTTGTTCATCCACGAAGGGTCCGTAAATTGGCTGGCTGGCGTATACTGCACAACGTGAAATGAAGAACACAGAAGATTGAACTGGACCGACGCTGTATCGGCACCCAGAGTCACAACGTTGACAGATTCATCCAACCCGGAAGGCAGCCCGATTTGGGCTCTAAACCCTCCCAGGAATCGCGCCCCCACTAAATTTTTGACGTCTTGGTTCTTATCCGGATCGATTCCGTCCGGCACTTTGAACGGGTCCGTGTTGTGCGCCAGTTCCATCAGCTTCTTGTAAGGTATTTGTACGGGAGCGGGGTGGGAGCCTTCGCTCATTACCCAAACGCAGCTTATTTCCGGAAAGGGGGAATCACTCAAGTAGTTCATCATGGCCGCGTTGATAGCGCCTTGTGTCACCGCGAACACAAAATCGCAGCGATAAGGATTGGTTAAATTGGAGTTCAGGTAGCTCATGGAATCCTTGTTTGGAAGTGGGGAGCGGTGTAAATGATCAACAAGTGTAACCTAAGTTAGCCCCAATATTTGGTTCTTTCTCATTTTTGTTGCTCCAGGTGCAGTCTTCCTAGGGCGAGGTGAAATGTTCCTAAACACATTCGATTCCCCTTAGCGCTACCATATTTTCTAGCCTGTCCGGTGCAAGACAAAACCCGTGACTTCCGGTAGCCTGGAAGTATGGCAGCCGCCACGCAACTTCTCACTCTTGAAGAATTCCGACGCAACTTTGCCGGTTGCGACAAAGCCTACGAGTATTGGTTCGGCGAGGCCGTCCCGAAAGCTATGCCCGCTACCCTGCACGGCATTACACAAGGAGTTATCTTCGCTTTACTCGACGAGCTCGGTTACTTCATAAGCCTCGAAGTTGAATTGCGCATTCACTCGCAGTGGGAGCCGCGCCCTGACGTGCTAGGCTCAACGCGCCCCTTAGAAGAACCATATCCCACAGGCGGCGCTGATTTGTTTGTTGTCGAGATCCTTTCCCCCGAGGATCGCTGGGGAAAGGTCCATGAAAAGTGTGGTCTTTACGGCACCCTCGCCGGCATTGATCACGTATATCTCGTCGATCCGGACAGCCGTAAAGCCTGGACTTGGTTGCCGGAAAAACAAGATACCCAACGCCTGCCTGACCGGCTGCACTTGCCCGACGGAAAGGAGTTGCCCCTCGCTGCCTTGTGGGAGCGTATCGATCGGAAGCTCGGAAAGAAATGATGGCATCCGCGATCCGCAGGCCTTGACTCGACACGGCCACCGCTTTAGTACGGCAGCCTACAAAACTAGGGAAGGTTAGCGGTATCATATTGCCTGACAACCCAGTTTGAGTAATCCATTTTTCGAACATCCCATCCTCAACTCTCCGTACGAGTACCCGAGTCAGCACTGGGAGTTGGATGAGAACCATTTGCCGACGCAGCGCGTGATGGACGCGCGCCGGAAGGCGGAGTTCATCACGCCGATTCCGAAACCCAAAAAGCGGAAAGCCGGACAGAAGAGTTTGTC
>JAFAZU010000216.1 GCA_019239585.1 Acidobacteriaceae bacterium | reverse complement strand
CCGCATTCCATCTTTACGGAAAAGGAAGACATAAAGCGAGTCTTAATTTTGGCGATTGTCTATCCTATGCAACAGCCGTTCATTTGAGAATGCCCTTGTTATACAAAGGCGATGATTTTGTCCATACCGATGTGCTGTCTGCCTTAGTCTGATTGCGCCTCTCGGAAGCTGCGCGTATAAACAGCAAAGTGAGTAATCGT
This sequence comes from Acidobacteriaceae bacterium, assembly GCA_019239585.1. Taxonomy (GTDB): domain Bacteria; phylum Acidobacteriota; class Terriglobia; order Bryobacterales; family Bryobacteraceae; genus Bog-105. The sequence goes on along the minus strand of JAFAZU010000216.1, from coordinate 3,143 downwards.
GTAGGCCAAATCCCGTTCGGACGCAAACCGCCTTAACCGACGCGATTGATGAGCGTTCCGATTCCCGTGATGGTGATACGGATCTCGTCACCGTTTTCTAAAGTGAACGAATCCGGCGGCACGATGCCTGTTCCGGTCAGCAAATAACAGCCATGTGGAAAGCTATTATTGCGGTACAAATATTCAACAAGAGAAGCTGGAGTGCGCTTCATGGCTTCTAAGCTGGTGCCTCCGGAAAACTCTTCCTTGCCTTCACGAAAAATCTCCAGCCGGATTTCAGTCGAGGGCGGCAAAGGTGATTCGGAAACGAGGACGCACGGCCCTAAGGCGCAGCTTCGGTCATATACTTTCGCTTGTGGTAGATATAACGGATTTTCGCCCTCAATATCACGGGAACTCATGTCATTACCAATGGTGTAGCCGGTAGTTTTACCGTTAGGAGTGACCAGCAGCGCCAGTTCGGGTTCCGGCACTGTCCAGGATGCGTCATCACGAAGTTTCACCATGCCTCCTGGGCCGACTACCCGATGAGGCGTTGCTTTGAAAAACAATTCAGGACGGTCCGCTTCATAAACGCGATGGTAGAAATCGCCGCCGCCAGCGGATTTCGACTCCTCCTTGCGGGCCTCGCGGCTGCGATAGTAAGTGACCCCTGCCGCCCAAACCTCCTGCGACTCGATTGGCGCTTCTACCCTGCCGTCCAGATTTTCTTCAGGAGCAAGTGAACTGATTGCATTCCTGAGATAGGTAGAGAGATCATCGCGTGTAATTAGATGGTCCCAGGAGCCGGCATTCCTCATAGAATAAAAACGCCCTTCCTCTTCTATAACAGGGCCTGAAAATGTACGGTATAGCTTCATCGTAAAGTGTAGTGTATCGGTTCCAAATTCGTGAGCACTAAAATTTCCATGTCGTCTGTACTTGAAACAAATGATCCCAGCCTTTTAAATGTTCCGACGCGTGCGCCTGGACCGCAGGGCAAACTTACTCTAACTTCGGAACAGTTGTTGAACTCTCCTTCCGGAGACCTGTTTGGTTTAACCCAGGATGTGGGAATGGGGTGGAGGCCGGACAGGCTCGGAGGGTCTGAAGTGTTGATCCTTAGCACGCATGGTGGATTGAGGGCTGATGATGGCACTCCGATTGCGCTCGGGTACCACACCGGACACTGGGAAGTCGGCTTGCTGGTCAAAGAAGCTGCCGGAGAGTTGAAAGCTCTGGGGGCGATTCCTTTTGCCGGAGCCTGCACGGACCCTTGCGACGGCAGAACTCAAGGCACAACTGGGATGTTGGATTCGCTCCCGTATCGCAATGATGCCGCTATGGTGCTCCGGCGTTTAATCCGGTCGCTGCCTAACCGGAAAGGCGTGATTGGAATCGCCACTTGCGATAAAGGGTTACCAGCCATGACCATGGCCCTGGCATCCTGCCACCATTTGCCGACAGCCATTGTGCCGGGCGGCGTAACGCTGCTTCCGGAGCAGGGAGAGGATGCCGGGAAAGTTCAAACCATCGGCGCACGGTTCGCATACGGTGAGATTACGCTGGAGCAGGCGGAAGAAGCCGGTTGTCGGGCTTGCGCGACACCGGGAGGAGGCTGCCAGTTTTTAGGCACCGCCGCTACTTCGCAAGTAGTGGCCGAAGCTTTAGGTCTGGCTTTGCCTCACACCGCTTTAGCGCCGTCGGGACACCCGATCTGGCTGGATGCCGCCAAGCGATCTGCAGGAGCGGTTCTCAAATTGATCGAACAGAAACTGACGACGCGGGACGTCCTTACGCAAGCAGCTTTAAATAACGCAATGGTGTTACACGCGGCTTTTGGAGGGTCCACAAATTTGCTGCTGCACGTGCCGGCTATCGCGCATGCCGCAGGATTGAAACGTCCTTCCGCGAAGGATTGGGCAAAGCTGAATCGGCAGATTCCCCGATTAGTTGATTGTTTGCCGAATGGTCCCAGGAACTATGCCACGGTACAAGTTTTTCTGGCTGGTGGAGTGCCCGAAGTCATGCTGCACTTGCGGCGCGCAGGATTACTTGAGACAAGCGTTCGAACTGTTTCGGGAGAAACGCTGGATACCTGCCTTAATTGGTGGGCCGAAAGCCGCCGGCGTCACCAGCTCAGGCAGGAGCTTTTGAAGCGTGACGGTATTGATCCGGACGATGTCATTATGTCGCCTGATGGAGCCAAGGCAAAGGGGCTTTCCCCAACTGTCAGTTTCCCGTTCGGCAATTTGGCTCCGGAAGGGTCGGTGGTGAAGAGCACGTCGATTGATCCGACGGTTGTGGATGCAGATAATGTGTACCGGAAACGGGGGCGGGCAAAGGTTTACGTGACCGAGAAAGCCGCAATTCATGCTATTAAACACCACGAAGTGCAGATTGGCGACGTTATGGTGCTAATTTGCGGCGGGCCTCTTGGCTCCGGTATGCAGGAGATCTACCAGATCACTTCCGCGCTCAAGTACCTGCACTTTGGAAAGCATGTTGCCGTGATAACAGATGCGCGATTCAGCGGCGTATCAACGGGCGCTTGCGTGGGTCATGTTTCGCCCGAAGCTCTGGCCGGAGGACCAGTCGGTAAAGTTCGTGATGGCGATTTAGTTGAAATTGTAATTAATCGCACGAACCTGCAGGCTTCGGTAAACTTCATTGGCGAAGGCGATGAAATCTTCGATGCCGAAGAAGGAGCACGGCGGCTCAGTCTGCGGGAGACACGAACCGACCTAGCGCCGGACCCTTTCCTGCCGGATGACACGAAGATGTGGGCGGCCTTGGTGCAGGCAAGCGGAGGAGTCTGGGCCGGTTGTGTTTACGACGTCAATGCGATTGTGTCTGGCTTAGGAAGTCAGGTAACCCACACTGTTTCCGCAAACGAAGCCCAAGACTAGGCTGAGTGCATTGGCTCATTAAAGTAACAATAAAAATTTGACAAAATCTAATAAATCTCCCAGTATTCACAAGCATCGCTGTCGTGCCATTGTAAAACAGGGGCGATAGGGCGAAACTTTGAGTCATTTGCAATTGCTCATCGTAGATGACGATGGCACCATACGCAGTATGCTGCGCTATATTATTGAATCTGACAAGCACTGCGTAGTTGGCGAAGCCGAAAATGGACGCGCCGGAGTCAGTGCTGCTGAGAG
>JAFAZU010000204.1 GCA_019239585.1 Acidobacteriaceae bacterium | reverse complement strand
TCTTTGCGGTTGATGACGCCGAAGCTTGACGACTTGCCCAGAACGAAAGGAAAGTCCGAGGTGCGAATCTCAAAACCAGCCAGGAATTGATTGTAAAAGTTGTAAGGAATGCGATGCGGCTGGGGCATTTGGTAAGGCTCAGGCGCCTTTTCCGAGGCGTTGAGATACGGGAAGCCCGTATCAAACGGGCTGCCGAACCGCGCGTAGTTATACCACAGCAAGGTCGCCCCGCAAATCACCACAGGCAGCAGGAAAGAAGCTAATCGTTCCATGAGCAAGCGACGCGGCCAGCGACCACGCCACGCGCTCCAGAGCAGGAGCGCACAGCCGGCCAGAAAACCGGGAAGGTAATTTTGCTTGGAAAGAAAACTGAGGCCGCATAGAATCCCCGACCACAGGATGCCCCGCGCCTGACCGGTGTGCAAAGCTCGAATCAGCAGGAAAGCCGATAGCAGATTCAGCAGTTGCCCGGCAGCGCAAGCCTGCGACCACGAATAGGGAACTGTGGAAGTGTGAAGAAAAATGTCGGTCGTTCCGGCAACTGTAACAAATGCGCACGCGGCCATAACCGAAGCGCTTGGCGTCAACTTGAGGATGTTTCGTGCGTACCATCGCGCAATCCAGAAAGCGGCGTATAGCGTAATAGCGCACAGCCCCCATACGATCTTGCCGCTCTTTGCCGGAAATCCGAGCAAGTTTACTAAAACAAGCTGGATAAAAGCGGGAACGGGACCATAAGGGTAGTAAACTTTGCCGTAATAATTAAGACAATCTACACATCCGGTTGGCAACGGCTTCCCTTGTGCGTCACATCCATAGAGGTGGAAATGAGCGAAGCCATTCGCCAGGTAGCGGTAATGATCCATAAAGGCGATATGCGCAAACCGGAACGTAAAGTGGGTGGCGAAAGCAAGTGAATAGTACACCAAAATTGCGATGACAAGGTGCGCGCCAATGAGCAATAAAGCTGGCTGTTCAAGCAGCGTAGTTGATTCTCGGTGGATGCTACTGGTCGAGTAAGCAGATGTTGGTGCTGTGGCAGAACTCATCTTAATTTAAAGGAGATTGCACCATTATAAAGCTGTATGAATGCACCTTGTATTAGCCTGCAATATAGGTTAGAATGAATTTTCGCCTTTTGTTCGCCATTAAATCCAGGTTTGGACAAAGCGCGAAAAGGAGGAACAACATGCCTGTATCTCTTACGATTGACCAGTACCGTGACGCGAAAACCACCTACGAGAAGTTGCGCAACCAAGCCAAAAAGGAACTGATTGCGCGTTATCAGGAGCTCGCGAACGAGCTATTGCTGGTTCAACAGGAACTGCGTGAAGATTTTGGCCACAAGGTAACCATGCCGACCAAGGCGAGAAACGGTCACGTCAAAAAAACAGCGCCGCCCGCAAAGGCAGAAACTGCTGTTGCGCCGTCATCACCGAAAATTACCGCGATTGAAAAAAAACTGGTAGCTGAAAAAAAGAAACTGGCAGATGCACAAGCAGCAAACAAACCGGTAAAACCAATTGAGGACCGCATCTACGAGCTGGAAGATGAGCTAAGGCTGGCTGGCGGCTATACAGCTGCTTAAGCCATTCGTATTTGCAGTTTGGTGACGGAAGCTGGCGGAAAGCTGAACCGAAGTGGATTAGCAGACGCCTGGAGTGTCTTGCTTTGCGGCGCGACAGTGTCCGGCTGCTCAAAGGTGTTGTGCGCGTTAATCTTTTCGCTTGTAAGCACAGTGACTACAGCGTCAGCATATTGTGCGCCTCGCAGCACAATTTCTGTATCGCAAGGCGTTCCGATGTGGGGATTCACAACGGTTAGTGTCAGGTCCTTTCCCTTCAGCGAGGCTGATCCGTTAAGGCCCCAAAATCGAGCTCTCTTACCATTGGCATTGTAGGCAATGTTGGGAGCTGAAAAAGCTACTCCTACCGCCGTCGCGTCCTGGTGCGCGGCGTACATTTTGAAGACATGGAAATTGGGCGTAGCAACGAACTTGTCTTCATGAGCCAGGAACAACGCATTCAAATTATTAACTAACTGAGCGCAAGCCGCTAAGCTCACTTTTTCGGGATGGCGATTGAAAATATCGAGCGTGAGCGCGGTCGCTATGGCATCCCGCATCGTAATCTGCTGTCCGAAAATATGAGTGGGATCGACTTCCGTGCCTGCGTGATGCCACGGGCCGTATTCATCCACAACCAGCTTGATGCGGCGGTTTGGGTCATACTCACCCATCACCGCCCATTGATCCTGAAGAATGCGCTCGGTAAATGCAGCATCTTGCAGTAGTTGGTAGTACTCGTCCGTACTGAAGCTCAACGCGTCCCGTTTGCCTTGGGTGCGCGAATAGTGGTGGACGGACCAGCCGGTAAACTGGCGCACGTGGTAAGGTCGGCGCCCAAGCAATTCTTCAAAAAAACCACGCGTCCAATCCAGGTCATTATTATTCGGACCGGAACCAATAAATTGTAGATCTTGACCATACTCGGGAACCCAGGTGGTAAAACGGCGGAATTCGGATGCATACTCCTCCGGCCTGAAGTTTCCTCCGCATCCCCAGCTTTCATTACCGATGCCCCAGTACCGCACATGGAAAGGCTCCGGAAAGCCTGCCTCAGCCCGCACTTTCGCGAAGGCGGTTGATCCCGCCGGCGAGTTGCAATATTCCACCCAGTGGTCAAAGTCGAGCGCGGAAAGGCTGCGCAAGTTCGCGGCAATGTAGGGCTCAGCCCCGCTCAATCGGCAGAAGCGAACGAACTCATTGGTGCCGAATGAGTTGTCATCAAAAATTTGCCGGCCTTTTTCTCCTAACCGGCGCGCATCCGGTTCCGTCTCCCAGAAGTTAGTTCGCGCCGGACGCTGCGCCGCTGGTCCGATGCCGTCTCTCCAATCGTAGCTGTCCGCAAAGCAGCCGCCCGGCCAGCGTATAATCGGCGCGTGAATCTCCTTTAAGCGGTCCAGCAGCGCTGTGCGAATGCCATACGTATTAGGGATTTTTGAGTTCTCTCCTACCCATACGCCGTCATAAATGACACCGCCAATGTGTTCCGTAAAATGTCCGTACACATTATGGGAAATGTTGCCGAGTTCCTGAGTAGGAAACACTTCAATGCGAGAATCGGTTGCTTGTGAGGTGCATCGAACTGCCGGCAGGAGAAGGGAGCCGCTCATCACTGCGGCAGTTTTCAGAAAATCGCGTCTTTGCGTGTGTTTTGGAAGCTCCATTTTTGTTGGATTATACAGTATCTATGCGGATTTCACTGACAGGAAAAGTCGCGATTGTCACGGGCGCGTCGTCGGGCATCGGACTGGCGATTACGCGAACATTTCTCGACTGCGGCGCTGATGGCATAGTGGCGGCCGTGTTTCATCGGGCGGATGTGCCCGAGGAGCTTAAACAGTGCGGAGCAAAGTATGGCGATAAATTAAGGATTGTTTCTGGCGACGTCGGAGAGGAAACTACTGCCCTGAATTTTACGCAAGCGGCGGTTGAGAGCTTTGGCAGAATCGACGTGTTCGTGAGCAATGCAGGAGTGAGTATAGTGCGCCCGATCCACGAGCATACGCCGGAAGAGTGGGACCGCGTCATGAATTCGAATGTGAAGGCCATGTATTGGGCGGCTCGTCACATTATTCCCGTTATGATCCGCCAAAACAAAGGATTGATCCTTATTACCGGTTCCATCTCAGGAGAAGCCGGAATCCCGACCCAAGGCGCTTATGCGCCCTCTAAGGGTGCGCTTCACCAGATGACCCGGCAAATGGCCATTGAATACGCTAAGCACAACATCCGGGTGAACACGATTGCTTGCGGAACGGTGGACACTCCTATTGTCCACAGGTCAGCGGAGGCTTCCGGAAACCCCGAAGCGTACTGGGACATGCTGCGCCGTAATCACCCAATTGGGAGAATTGCCAATGTAGACGAGGTAGCTGCCTTCTTCGCCTATATGGCAAGCGATTACGCTACCTTTTTCACCGGATCGATCTTGATGATGGATGGAGGGTACACTGCCCAATAGCGTTGAAAACTTCTATCCTCCTTTTACCATTCGTCACGTCACTATCTGCCGCTCCGCTGACCTGGAACGAACGATCACTTTGCGCTATGCCGAAAGCCTGTGGGTTCCGGGCACTCTTGAGAAGGCGAATCGCAATGACGTAGCCGGGAAAGAGGTGCGCGGCTT
>JAFAZU010000472.1 GCA_019239585.1 Acidobacteriaceae bacterium | reverse complement strand
GGCAGAAAATTGTTAGCCAAAGGCCATGTCTTAAACGAGGAGGACGTTCGTCTCCTCGAAACCGAGGGAATGCGTGAAGTCTGGGTTACGGAGCTGGAAGACGGCGAAGTAAGTGAAGATGACACCGTGATGGCCGTTGCTCAAGCAATGTGCTGCGGTTCCGTTGAAATCCGATTAGCGGCAGGCGGCAGGGCCAATTTGATTGCCACGGAAGATTGCTGCACGTTGATTGATGATGAGCTGTTAAAGCAAATCAATTGCACCAGCAGCATAGCCATTGCCACCGTGCCCAACTATAAATTTGTTCACGCTGGTGAACGAGTTGCCACGATCAAGAGCGCGCCCTTTGCCGTTGCCCAAGCTCAACTGGAAACCGTGCTCTCCATTCTGAATGAGCGCGGCGAGATCTTGCAGGCTCGCCCGATTCGTGAGCCTGGCGTCGCTGTCCTGTATACGGACCCGGTTCAAGGTGATCGCGCGCGCAGTTTATTCGAACCCATCGTCCGGGCGCGTATTGAAAAGTATAAAGCGAACCTGCGCTATTCTCTTTCTTCCGTTGAGGAGGAAGAGCAGGTGGCCCGCTCGCTCGGACATCTCCTTCGCACAAAACCCTCAATCATTCTGGTTGCTTCCACGACAGCTCCGGCAGGTCCGGAGGATGTCATTGGCCGCGCAACGGCGCGTCTTGGCGCGCACTTAGAAAGGTTTTTGGCTCCTGTTGAGCCGGGAAACTTGATGATGTTGAGCTATAAGGACGATATCCCGATCGTGTCGGCGCCCTGCTGCCACCGGTCAGCCAAGCCCAACGTTCTGGATTTGATACTGCCACCCATCCTGGCTAAGTATCGGATCAGCGGCTGGGAAATTGCTGGCCTTGGGCATGGCGGGCTACTCAATTAAGTCAGTTCCAAAACGTAATCAGCCCCTCTTTATTGATCCGGACTTCAATCGGTTGTGCGAAGTCCGGATTTTTCTTTGGGATTACCTTGATCTAAAAACATTCTGCGGCTCAGCTCTGCAACGGACCCAAAGATGAGATGAGCGGTGAAAGCGACCGCATGTGAGGCTTTTGTCTTGCTTCGCGGGTCCGATAAACGCATCAGGGTGATCGCAATCTCGTCGCCCACCAACCACAAAACAGCTCCGTAAACAGTTCCAAAACCAGCCCGAAAGCCTGGATTCTTACCGACTGATACCGCGTAGCCGGCGCTTGCTGCCGCGCTATATCCGTAGTGCATAACGCGCGCTACCATGATTGCTTCTCTTTCGGTCAAGTTCTTTCTGAAAAAAAACTGCCACAATCCTTGCGCCGCGTTAATATCGGCTTCACGATCAAGCCCAAAAGCTCCATCTTGAAGTTTCCGGCCTTTTGTCGAATGCCATAAAGACACAAACTGTTGCATGGCGAAGGCGGCAACAATTCCTGCCGTTGCGCCGCCTGTAGCCTGCTTAAGAATTGTTTTCATCATTGCCTATCAACATGGATGCTGTGGACAATTCCCAGCGTTATCATGAAATTCGTCCCATGCCCGAAACTCCGGAAACAGATCAACTAAGCTCCCGCGTTATCAATGTAATTGCCAAAACCCAGCGTATACCTGCCGAAAGCATAGCCCCCGACAGCACTTTTAACCAGTTAAAGATCGACTCGCTTGATGGAATCAACATTATCTTTGCGCTTGAAAACGAGTTCGGAATCGAGATACCGGATGAGGGAATCAACAATATGCGCTCGGTTCGTGAGGTGACGGAGGGCATTGAGAAGTTAATGGCGGCGAAAGCCCAGACTACTTCTCCGGGTGCGGTATGAATCGTGTGGCGGTCACCGGTCTGGGGCTGGTTTGCGCATTAGGAAACAATGTTGAAGAGTCCTGGCGCAGGCTCCTGGCTGGCGAGTGCCGAATTGCGCCCTTATCCGATGAGGGCAACCCTCCGTATAAATTCAGCAAAGGCGCGGAAGCATGGGGGTTTCGTCCCCATGAGCACTTCAGTGAAAAGGATTTAGTCATGCTCGAGCGGTTTGCTCAGCTTGCGACGGTGGCGGCGCGTGAGGCTGTAGGGAGGAGTGGTTTGCGGTTCGACCGTGAATTAGCGGATCGCACAGCAGTCATTACAGGAAGCAGCGTAGGAGGTCAATTCTCGGAAGAAGAAGGATATCAACGCCTTTACAGGGAAGGAAATCCGCGTGTAGCGCCGCTCACGATTCCGCGTACAATGGCCAACGCCGGGGCAAGCCGTATCTCGCTGGAATTTGGAATTCATGGACCTACGTATACGGTTTCAACCGCTTGTTCCTCTTCGAATCATGCCCTTGGGCAAGCCTTCTGGCTGGTACGCGGCGGTGCAGTCAGGGCCGCAATTGCCGGAGGCAGCGAGGCGGTATTCGCCGAAGGTTTGCTGCGCGCCTGGGAAGCGATGCGCGTGGTTTCGCCTGATGTTTGCCGCCCTTTTTCCGCCGATCGGCGGGGGCTCTCGCTTGGTGAAGGCGCTGGGATGCTTGTTCTGGAAAATTGGGAGCACGCTCATGCCCGAGGTGCAAGGGTTTATGGGGAAATTATCGGTTTTGGAATGAGTTCCGACGCGCACCACCTGACCCAGCTTTGCGTGGATGGCCCTGCTAAAGCTATGACCTGGGCATTGCAGGACGCCCGTTTATCCCCCGAACGTGTCGGCTACATCAATGCTCACGGTACCGGCACGCAGGCGAACGACACGACGGAAACGGAAGCGATTCGCGCCGTTTTTAACAGCTATGCGGACAAGCTGCTCGTGAGTTCAACGAAATCTATGCATGGTCATACGTTAGGCGCTGCGGGGGCCATTGAAGCCATCGCCACGCTGCTTACTCTCCAACACAGCCAAATCCCGCCGACCGTGAATTACACAACACCTGATCCGGCTTGTAACCTCGATGTGGTCCCGAACCAAGCCCGCTCCGCCCCTGTTGAGATTGCCCTTTCCAATACTTTCGCCTTCGGCGGACTAAACGCGTCACTTATTATGAAACGATTCGCCGGATGACAAGGTGCGTTCCAATTTTGCTGTTTTTGCATCTAACGACCGTGACGCACTACCAGGCTTCTCTAGGGAAGCGACCTTTTTGTAACTGATTATGCGAATTTCCATTGGCGCCGATCACGCCGGTTTTGAAATGAAAAAGATGCTGATCGACTTTATTGAAAAGCTCGGTCATACGGTTCATGATGTAGGCACTTTTGAGCCGGACAAGCCTGATGATTACCCGGATTACGCCACCCTGGTAGCGGAGGACATTCGTTCCGGAAACGCGGAGCGCGGCCTTTTGGTTTGCGGCAGCGGCGTTGGCGTTTCCGTGGCGGCTAACAAGTTCAAGGGAATCCGGGCCGGTTTATGTCACGATCACTACTCTGCCCACCAAGGTGTTGAACATGATGATATGAACGTTCTTGTGTTGGGCGCCCGCATTATCGGCCCGATGATGGCGCAGGATGCTGCCGGTGCTTTCCTGAATGCGTCCTTCAGCGGAGAAGAGCGTCATGTTCGTCGTTTAGAAAAGGTGAAAGGAATTGAACAAAATGAGTTCCGCTAACGCGCCCGCAACAGTTGGGAAAGAAAGTTTTTCATTTTCGCTCCCATCCGATCTGGATGGGGCTGTCAGGCAAGCACATCAGGACTGGGACAAGGAAAACAAGACAGATCGTCTGTGGAAGAAGGACGCTTCGCTTTGGACCAATACCGATGAATCAAAGTGGCTGGGCTGGCTGGATATCGTCAACCAGCAATTATCGGACGTTGCCAAGTTTAAAGCATTGGCGGCCGAGATCCGGGAAGACGGCTTCACTCATATCCTGCTGCTGGGTATGGGCGGGTCGAGCCTTGCTCCGGAAGTCTTCAGCATTACTTACGGCCAGCAATCCGGTTTTCCCCAACTGCTGATTCTGGATTCAACCGACCCTGTCCAGATCAAGAGTTTGCGGGATAAAATCGATCCGGCACGAACTTTGTTCTGTGTATCGAGCAAGTCCGGCACGACGCTCGAGCCTAACATTTACATGCAATACTTCTTTGACGAAACGAAGAAGGTAGTTGGTGATCGCGCCGGGCATCACTTTATTGCGATTACCGATCCTGGGTCGAAACTGGAAAGCGTAGCCGCAAAGCTCGGCTTCCGGCGCGTTTATCATGGCGTCCCGAGTATTGGTGGACGGTACTCCGCTCTTTCGGACTTCGGCATGGTTCCGCATGCGGCAGCGGGCCTGGACACGGAAAATTTCTTGAAGCAGACATCAGTAATGGTAAACGCTTGCAAGAGCGCTGATTCCAACAGCAATCCAGGCGTCTCCCTAGGGTTGATTCTCGGCACTGCCGCCGCAAAATTCAAACGCGACAAAGTGACGCTGATCTGTTCCCAGTCCGTTTATGACCTCGGCGCATGGCTGGAACAATTGCT
>JAFAZU010000317.1 GCA_019239585.1 Acidobacteriaceae bacterium | reverse complement strand
GATCGCAAGCAACACGCCGGTAAGAAAGAAGGGCAGCTTGTATCCTCCTACTTGCGCGAGGAATCCACCAGCGATGGGACCCAGGACGGAACCGGCTGTACTGCCCGTGAAGGCGTAACCAATCATTTCCACCCGCTTTTCGACATAATAGGCCGCGATGGATGAGAGACCTGCGGTCCAGAGCGCGGCCGATGCTGCGCCTTGACAGAATTTAGCGAACAGCAGAATTGGGAGGCTGGGTGCCAGGGCGAAGAGCGCTGTCGCGCAGCCTCCCAAGACAATTCCACATAGCAAAATGGAACGGCTGCCGAACCGGTCACCCCAATAACCGAATATTGGCGTGACAACCAGGGCGCTGATGGCATACACGCCATAGAGCCAGGCTAGTTGTTCCTCGCTGTTCAGCCCAGTGGGTGAATGCGCCGCCAACGGAAGCAGGACTCCATAGAGAAAGTAGTCGATGAACAGCGAAAACGTAATAACAGCCACAAAGAGCCGGGAATGAGCGCGACTATAGACTTCTTGGAACATCGCTTCTGATGATAAAGCGCAAACGGGCCACTCCCAGGATCATCCAAGCGGAAACTCTTAAGTGAATATGCCTGGCGCTCATTGAGCTGCTTCAGACGCGATTTTACACCGGTGCTGCCCGTAGGCCACCCCGCCGAATACCAGCAAGAACAGGCCGGTAAGGCCCACCGTGGCGGGCTCCGGGGTCGCGGTCAAACTCGCTGCGTACGGCTGGCTTTGGCCGGGCGCGATGGAGATCAGTGTGCCGCCATGGGACGGATCGCCGCTCCACCATTGGGCGCTCAGCGTGAAGGTGCCCCTATTGACGAAGCCTGCCGGTACATTCTGATCCCACAGAATCTGGTACAGCCCGGCCTCGGGAGGAACCGGGCTATAAGGAACATCTAAGATGGCACCCGGGGCAAGGACGGGAAAATCGAACAGGAGCTGGGGAGTGGCATATTGAAAAGTACCAACACTAAGTCCGGTGGTCACCAGCCAGTCGGAGCTGCTCTGGTTCTGAAGAGTGTAGCCCCAGCCAGTAAGCGTGAACAGGTCTCCGGGGCCGCTCACGTTTTCTGGACCGGAAAGGGTGAAGGTATAGACATCCGCCGCAAGGGTGGGCAGGGCCGACAGACAGCAGGCCAAGAGTAGGGTTCGCATATGTATTCTCCAATTATGGTTTGGATTGCCTCACATGGTAAAGCGCGGAAACGTCGCATTCGGGATCATGAGAACTGGCAGGATCAATGTGATTTGGTCCAGTGCGCAGTTGGGCGAGTATTGGCAAGGCATTGCAGGGAGGCGGTTAGCAGACTAAAGGCAAACAGCAGTAGAACCACGATCTCAAGCGACCGCGACTGCTTGGTTTTCGTGTGCTGCTATTTCCGGGTGGAACCGGGAGAGCCAGCGCGTGATTTCTTCGCGGGCGAGCGCTGAGTTTCCTACCTGGCAATGCTGCTCTGCTCCCTCCCGGGCGGTAAAGATGCGAGCGGTTACTGAGCGGGCGCAGACCAATTCTCGCATAATGCGGTAGATCCAGTCCACGTTAAAAAGATGGTCATCTTCTCCTTCGGTGACGAGCACATCCTGCTTGATATGGTGGAGAACACCCTCAAGGTTGTGAGTGGAAAGGCTAGTCAGACAATCGAAGGGTGTCTTCGTTCCCGTGATGTGCATACCTTGCATGATGCACCAATCGAAGCAGGTGCTTTGCTGCCGTTGTTCCGCTACTAGCGTCTCCACACCTGTCCGGTCACCTGCTTGGAACAGGGAGACCAAATACTTGTCTTTGCCCGGCGTCATCTGTTTGAGAGCCATGTCCAAACCCCAGTAAGTGGCCGGAAGAGAGATCACGTGTTTGATCCGAGGTTCGAAAGCTGCCGCGCGCAGCGCTAGATATCCTCCGCAGGACGCGCCCAACCAGTCGACTTCGTTCAGATCGAAGTAGTCGAGCACCGCTTTAGCGAACCTTTCCCACTCGTGCGTAAAGAAGATTCCCTGGCGCAGTGCGCCGCCCTGACCGGGGCCGTCGAAACCGAGCACGGTCCACCCGTGGTCTGTGAACGGCTCGAGAAAGGGGTAGAACTCTTCAACAAAGGAATCGTAGCCGCCGTGAAAAACGAGTGTGGCCAGTTCTTTCCCTTTAGCCGGTAAGCGGAAGCCCGGCAAAGAGCCCCCGGGATAAGGGATTTGGTGGCGTTCGTAGCCAGCCACGCCCTTCATACCCAGGGCATAATTACGGGCGAAATTGTCGTACAGTTGATTGCGCTGATCGCCCGCCGGAAGATAGAACTCAGCTTGATGATAATAGGTGGCGGCATCGAGCCAGCGTTGCTCCCGTTCTGCTTTCTGGGCAAGACCAAGCCAGACGGTATACCAGCTCTCGAAATCCTTGATCTGCGGCGCCACCGCACTTACTTCACGGATGCGTGCTTTTGCCTGGCCATCGAAGAGAGGCCGATTGAGGGTGTAATTCATGCCTAGATCAGGCAGTATTTGAAGATAGGCCATATGAAGCTCCTTTTGGAATATTTGCTTTTAACCGGTAAAGCGCAAATGCACAGTCCCACGGATCATCGAGAGGAAAAAGAAATCGGATGCTGTGTGCTGTCCATTCGTTCTTTGGGCGATACTTAACGCCGCTCGATGAGCCATGCATTGGTAGCGGTGATGGTGTTCACGAACGCAACCCGGCGCCCATCAGGAGAAGGGACTGCCCAACCTGGGATATCGCCCAGTGGACGGAAGCTGCCATTCGGATAAACGTAAAGCAGGCGCTTACCCACCGTCATATTTACGGAGACAAACCAGCCGTGCCCGCTGGCGGACCAGACCACGCCGTTGAGATCAGCAAGTTCCGGGAGAATCACCTCTCGTTCTGCAGTTCGAGTTGAATCCGGCTGCAAGTTCACCAGCCGAATTCGTGCCTCACGAGAATCGTGATTGGGAATCGCCACCTGCGTGCCGTCAGGAGAGACATCCCAGTCTTCCGTTACATTAGGAATCCACTTGGTCCAAGCCAGTTCGCGGCCTTTCCCTCGAATGGGATCGAGCTCATAAAACACGTAGTATTCACGCCCCACGGTGGTTCTCAACACGCACCCCTTGCTGGGACCCAGGGCACAACGAAACTCGTCGAGCCGCCCGCCGATGGGAACCTCTTGCGGAGTTCCTCCATCGACCGGTACCCGCATTAACCTGTAGGTTCCGCGCTCGATCTTGGGGGCTGCGGAATACAGGACCCAACGCCCATCAGGCGACAGGTGCGGCAACACTTCCATCCAAGGAGTGGCAACGAGGGTCTTGGGCGTGCGCTGGTCTATTTCCTGTTTGAAAAGATCCCATGTTCCACGGCGAAGGGATTCAAAGATAACGCTGTTGCTGTCTGCGGTCCAGGCATGCGGGAAGCTCGTCCGCTCATCGAATGTTAAACGGCGAATGTTGAACACACGCGGCACAGCTTCCTCAAAATCGCCAATAAAAACGGTATTCTGTTCAGACCGTTTGAGCACCATAACTTGCTTCCCGTCGGAGCTGGCGCTCATGCCGTAGATGAGATCCTCATATTGATCAACAGGGTTTGCAACCTTGCGCGGAGTTTCTGTAAATTTACCGGTCGCAGGGTCCGTTTTGACCTCCCAGAGCTGATCGGGAGCATCTGCACGGGTTAGGACATATCGCAGGAAGAGAATGCGACTGTCCGGCAAAGCGGCGAGCGAGGCAACTCCCATAGCAGGAACTCTCGCCGTAGTTACTCCAGTTATTAGCTCAATAGACTCATAGCTCCGCTCATAAAATCGCTCAAAATCGCCGTGTGCGAGGCGCTGTTGCTCGGGTGAATAGTGCCGCCGCTGGAAAGAGATCCGACGTCCATCAGGCGACCAGAACACTAACTGAAACGTGTCTTCTCCGGGGCCGGTAATGACCTTTCGCGGCTGTTTACCGTCCGTCCTTACGACCCAGATCTCCGAGTAATCCTGGGTGACAAAGACGACTTGGGCTCCGTCTGGTGAGGGAGTCGCCTCGCGAGCATGTTCACGCATTAATTGCGGCGCCACGTCTGAAGCAAAGATAATCCAGATACTTGGCACATTTGTCAGTGTCGAAAAACCGCTTGCGACGAGTTTTGTGCCGTCCGCGAACCAAGCTAGCCGGTCCACGACATAATTAGCAGGCGCGGATAATGCCTTCACTTCGCCGTTCTGAATGGCCTGAAGGAAAATCCCATCCACATTCGCGTAGGCGGCCCATTTTCCGTCAGGAGAAATTGCAGCCGCCGTAGCGCGGTTTTCCGGCACCAGCGTGGTAATCTGCCGGAATGAGGGAGCATTCCGCTCCTCCCATGCTTCCTTCCAACGCCACACAGCGAAGCAGGCTGCAACGAACACGATAGCTACCATCACCCACTTCCAGGCAGCGGGAATAAAGGCTGTACTAACCTCTGTCAGTCCCTGCAATTCCCGAAGCGTCCGGGCCACCATTTGGGCGCTGGGGCGACCGGCTGGCTCCTTGATCAACATGGCACGGAGGAGCAGATCCAGGCGCG
>JAFAZU010000100.1 GCA_019239585.1 Acidobacteriaceae bacterium | reverse complement strand
TTACCAGACCGGTGCAGAACCTGATTAACCGGTTCCGGCGAGAGTGGCAACTAAGGCCTGTATCGAGGCTGGATGATACGTTTTCTCCTTACGCACAGATCTGTCAGCAAATCCAGGAATTTGACTTTCCGCGACGGCGCTTGCCGGAGTGCTTCCATTATGTGGGCCCGCTAGGCTCGGCTGGTATGACTGATGTCGCATTCCCCTGGGATGCGCTGAACGGAAAGCCGATGATCTATGCGAGTCTGGGAACGCTTCTGAACCAGCACCAGGCCATTTACAGGCAAATCATAGAAGCGTGTACGCCGCTGAACGTACAGTTGGTGCTCTCATTGGGCGGTGCAGGCAACGTCCAGGAATACGCGGGAATGCCGGGCAATCCCATTGTTGTTCGGTACGCGCCACAGCGGGAACTCCTGAAGCGGGCTCAACTGACAATCACCCACGCAGGCTTGAATACAACACTTGAAAGCTTGAGCGAGGGAGTGCCGATGGTGGCAATTCCGATTACATTCGAGCAGCCGGCCATTGCAGCGCGAATCCGTTGGACCGGCACAGGAGATTTTGTTTCTCCGCAGCAGCTCACCGCAACGCGGCTTATAGAGGCGATTACTCGCGTTTTGGAAAGGCCAAAATACCGGACCTCGGCGGAGAAAATGAAGACGGTACTTCAGCAGACAAACGGCAGGGAGCGTGCGGCCGAGATTATTCAAGAAGTTTTGCAGTTTGCAACTTCCCTTCCGCGTGCTATTGTTTGGGGACGGAGAGGCTGATGCGTTTGCTTAAACAATTATGCGTTTTTGCGGTTTTCAGCGGGGCTTTGCTGGCGCAGGCTCCCGCGACGGATGCCCTGAAAGTAGGAGAAAAGGCCCCGGATTTCACGTTGCCGTCTACGACCGGCGGAACGGTTCATCTGGCGGACTACATCGGAAAGAGCACGGTAGTGCTGGCGTTCTTTCCGGCAGCGTTTACCGGTGGTTGAACGAAGGAAATGCAAGCGTACCAGTCTGGTATGCAAAAGTTTCAAGAGTCCGGCGCGCAGGTGTTTGGAATCAGCACAGATAACAGTCCTTCGCAAAAGGCCTTCAGTCAGCAGTTGAATCTTTCATTTCCATTACTCAGTGACTTCCTGGATCGTAAAGTTTCCCAGGCGTACGGCGTGTATGTGCCTAAGTTTGGGGTCGCGAACCGGGTCACTTTTGTGATTAACAAGGACGGGAAGATTGAGTATGTGGAGTCCGGCGGTGATGCGATGAAGATCCTCGGCGCGGGCGATGCTTGCAGCCGGTTAGCGCATAAGAAGCAGACGGATCAGTAACCATTCATTAGAACTGGAAGCGCAGGCCCATTTGCAGTTGGCGTGGATTGCCGACGGTGGATGTGATTTGTCCGGCTTGTGCGTTGCCGATATTCGGGTTCGGCAGCCCGAATTGCGGATGGTTCAGAATGTTGAATGCTTCGGCGCGTAGTTCGAAGCGGGTTTGCTCGCGTATTACGAAGTATTTGAATAAGGACAAGTCCAGGTTGGTGCGGCCAGGCCCGAAGAGGGTGTCGCGGCCCGCGTTGCCGTAGGTGTAGGGCGCGGGAATGGTAAACGCGGTCGTATCGAACCAGTTGCGCAGAGTGCCGGGATAAGTAACCGGTCTTACCGCATTCGGGCGGCTTCCGGTACCGGTGTTCGTGGTAGAGGTTTGCAGCACGGGCGAAAAGGGTAGTCCCGTCTGGGCCGTGAGGATGCCATTGACTTGCCAGTTGCCGAGCACCCAATCGGCGATGCCGCCCCGGTTCATAAACGTCATGCCTTTTCCGAAAGGCAAGGCCCATAAAAAGCTGAGAGTAAGGCGGTGGCGTATGTCGATGATGGAATTTCCGCGCTCGGCTGCGAGATTTCTGGGGTCCTGCGGTTGAGGGCCCGCAGCGCCGCCGCCAAACTCCAGAGGCACATTATCAATGGCGTGTGACCATGTATATCCTAATAGCGCGCTGACGCCGTTGCGGAAGCGCTTATCGACAGTGATTTGTAAACCGTAGTATTCGCTCAGGCCGTTTGTCGCGAAGAAATTTACGTCACTGAGATTGGGATTGACGGGGAAGTAAGGACGGCGCGAATTAAGAGAAGTTGCGCCGGGAACTGCCTGATTTGCATTCCAAGTGTTATAAAGATGACGGCCGAGATTGCCGATCACAGCGGCTCTGATTAGCGCCTGCCAAGGCGCAATCTGCTGTTCCACGGCGAAGTTAAATTGCTCCGCATAGGAGGGCCGGAAGTGGGGATCAACGGCAAACATAGCTCCAAAGGGATTATCCGCAAAGGCAAAGTTCACGGGCTGTAGGGGAGGGAAGCCGTCACTGACGCGCTGGCCTGGGTTAATATCGCCGGGAGAGATGCTCAGCGTGGAGCCAAAGGGAAGCTGGCGGAAGAGGCGGAGGCTGTTACCTTCGCTGCCCGTAGGATTGTAGAAAAGGCCAAAGCCTCCACGCAGGACAGTGTTGGCAGCTGCCTGGTAGGCGAAGCCGAAACGCGGGCCGAAGTTGGCGTAGTAGGGTTGAACGCCCGCGTACTTATCAACTCCGTTCCGCCCGGCGATGTCGATCTTAGCCGTTTGTACATTGAAGTTGGCAAAGCGGTTTGCCACTTCGCTAAAGGGGCTGAAGTAGTCCCAGCGCAAGCCTAAGTTGAGGGTCAGCCTTTTCGTAATACGCCAGTCATCGGCGAAATAAAGACCAAGTTCGATGCCGCGTTCACCGGGCCAATTCAGAGTGTAATCATGTGCGATCAGGGTAGGGAAGCCAAGCAGAAAGCTCGCCATGCTGTCGCCACCGGAGCCTGCGGGCTGACGGGAATCCGTCAGGGCAGGGGAGAAATTGAAACGACCGTTGCCTTGATTCGTTTGATAGATGGTCAGTTGACGGCGGCGGAAATCAGCGCCCCATTTCAGGGTGTGAGCGCCTTGCGTCAGGGATATGTTGTCCACATACTCGAACGTGTTCTCGCGGCGGTAGATAGGCAAGGAGCGTGTCTGGCCAATGCCAATGTAATTGGCGGGCGAAAAAATAGGCAGGTTCTGCTCAGCTGGGGTTACGTTGGCATTAGGCACGCCGAGCCGGTTCCCTAGCTGCGCGCCCGGTTGATACTGGTCGGCTGTGTAATCCAGGCGAAAACGACTAAAGCCTGCGCGAAATTCATTGACCAGCCTCGGATTGATGATTCGAACGTAGCTGGCGACCGCATGTTTATCGGGTGAGAAGGAAGTACCTGCGAAGGAAGCTTCATCGCTGAGGTTGACGGGCGTGGAAAGGCCTGGAATTGTTGTCGTGGGATAGGTGCTGGGAACAATCGTTTCCGTATTCTGCATGGAGTAGCGGGCGAAGAAGTTGTCTTTGGGCGTGATCTGGTGATCGACGCGGGCGTCACCCTGATTCCAGCGCTGGTTCTGTATTAAGTTCGCTAAGTAGTTATTAAAGCGTCCGGATGAGGTAGGAAGGGGGTAAGCGTTGATCATCTTGGCGGCGATCGGGTCCCAGCGGCTGGGGTCAATCCGATTGCCTGGAAACTGCGTGCGAATAAAGCCCGACCCGTTCGGGTTGGGCACGGTGCTGAGCGGATCGTAGATCGGGGCCGTTTCACTGAAGTCGCCGTTGCGCATGCGAATCGTAGGAATGTTGCCGAGCTGTAGCTGCTGCGAATCTCGCCGATAGCCTTCGTAGTCGACAAAAAAGAAAGTGCGGTTCTTGCCGTTGTAAATTTTCGGAAGAACAACGGGACCGCCGAAAGAGCCGCCAAATTGATTCAGGCGGAAGGTGGGAAACGGCGTGCCGACGGGGTTGAAAAAGTTGCGGGCGTCCATAGCGGAGTTGCGGAGGAATTCAAACAAGCTGCCGTGGAGCTGATTTGTACCCGATTTGGTGATGACATCAACAACGGCGCCTGAATTACGGCCGATGTCGGCGCTATAAAGGTTTGTTTGAATTTTGAACTCGCGAACAGCCTCTACTGCCGGACGAAGCACGATGGAGAGGGTCAGGCGTTCGTTGTCGTCGATGCCGTCATAAAGAAAATTGTTTGAGCCTTCGCGGTTCCCGTTCGAGAAGATCTCCGTGCCGGGACGACGGTCATCAGGCCGGGTGCCGCTCATGATTGTTCCGGTCGCGGAGAACCCGACACCGTTGACGCCGGGGCTCAGGGTTGCCAGTTGAATGAAGTTGCGGCCATTCAGCGGCAGCTCATTGACGAGTTGTTGATTGACTACTGTGCCGAGCGAGGAAGATTCGGATTCGAGCAGGGGCGCTTGGCCGGTGACCTCCAGCGTCTGGGTTACATCCCCAATCTGTAGAGTGAAGTCGAGGTTGGCTTGCTGATTAATCTGTAAACTCACGCCGTTTTGAACGAGCTTGCGGAAGCCGGGAGTTTCCACGGTTACCGTGTAATCACCGGGCGGCAACAGCGAAATCACATAGTCGCCGTTGCTCTCGCTGATGGTACTGTGTGCGAGATTGGTTGCTGTCGCTGTAGCTGTCACCTTTGCGTTCGCTACAGCAGCACCGGAAGGGTCAAGAACCGTTCCGCTTAGTTCGGCAGTGGACACTTGCGCCCACATGGGCAGCGTAAAGCCACAAAGCAATGAAACCCATCTCAGGTAATTCGACAAAGAATAATCCTCCTACCCGTGTGTCTTGGGAAGAGTATATACCTAAGGCGGTTTACCTTTCGGCGGGATCTCCATTAGGGGTTCCCGCGTTCCCGACTTCTTGGCAAGGGTGTTGATTGTGGAGCTGGACAAAATCTGTAAATTCGAACCCATTCGTGTCGAGCAGAACGGTTTCGGTCTCGGCGGCCGCTTGCGCTCCTTCCCGCGCCTGTTGGCGCTCCCGTCGCTGGCGGGCCCGTTCTTGGCGACGCTGCTGGGCGGCTTCTTCCTCCTGACGTTGCGCTTCGGCTTGCTCTTCACACTTCTCACGTTCCCAGCGCTTGTGGACCATTTCGTTTAACTCCGCCTTGTCCTTCTCATACTGCCGGCGCAAGCGCCGCTCGTGCAGGCGCAGGTTCTTGAGCGCCTTGGCTTCGGCTACTTCGGCCTGGGCCTGGAGCAAGAGACGCTGGGCGACCGGGTCGGGGTGGGTGAGCACGGGTTCACCGCGCAGCCGGGCTTGGGCGTAGAGCGCCGATTCCAGGCCGGGAATGGACTCCAGGCGCCATTGCGTATCAGCTAGGGCCTGCACGAGGGCATGCTCTTCGACGTTGGCCGGTTTCCACCAGGCGTAGACCCGTTCGACATGTTCGCGGTAGGATTCGGCTTCCTCTTCATCGGCCAGCAGCACGGCGCGTCCGCACAGCCCGGTTTTCACGGCGTTGAGAGAGGAAACGGCCTTGCCTACTTCGGTGCGCGGGCCGGTACTCCGTTGCGCATTGGCGCGGTTGGCGGCGAGGCGGCGCTCGCTGATGAGGAGTTCGGAGGCAGCAGTGGTTTCAGGATCGATACTCATGTGGCCACACCGTAGCAGGCCCACAGCCGGAACCAGAAGCAGAAACAGCGGGGAACGGGGCTAAACGCCATTAAAGACA
>JAFAZU010000006.1 GCA_019239585.1 Acidobacteriaceae bacterium | reverse complement strand
GCTATTGCGAAGATCGACGTGCCTGAGCAAATCATGGATAAAATTCGCATCACTGTCGATAGGTTGCAGAAACAATTAAATGATGAAGAGTCCAATTACCTGCGCCGTCAGTTTCGTTTGAACTACTTAGCATTTTTGTGCTTTGTTTTGGGAACTCTTGTCGTGGTTGCCGTTATGCTTTGGCTGTATAGGACGTCTCTTTCGTACCTTGCGGCCCGTGATGCGCTTGAACTGCAGTTGAAGGATTTGAACGCGAACCTCGAAGGACAGGTGAATGAGCGCACTCGTGACTTGCAACTGGCGAATGAAGAGCTGCAGCAGTTTGCGTATGTAGCAAGTCATGACCTCCAGGAGCCACTGCGCACTGTTACAAGCTTCAGTCAACTGTTGGAGTCAAGGTATAAGGGAAAGCTGGACGAAGATGCTGATGAGTTTATTGATTACATCGTTACATCAGCACGAAGAATGACCGATCTGATTAACGGTTTATTGGCGCTGGCCCGTCTGCGGAAAACCGGGCTGCCAACCACGCCTGTGTCGTTCAATGACTTGCTGGCTGAAACACAGGATGGCTTGAGGACAGCGATAAGCGACAGCAAAGCTCAAATTGTTCATGACGCCCTTCCTTCACTTGCTGTAGACCGAGTGCAATTTCTGCAAGTTCTGCAGAACTTGATCTTAAACTCCATCAAATACCGGCGCGAAGAGCCGCCGCGCATTCGCGTGAGCGCCTGGCGTACCGCAGGCACTTGGGTGTTCGCCTTTGGGGACAACGGTCGTGGATTTGATCCTCAGTTTGCCGACCGGATCTTTGGCCTGTTTCAGCGCCTTCACGGCAGGGAAGTCGCCGAGGGAACCGGTATGGGTCTTTCCATTGCAAGAAAAATTGTCGAGCGCCATGGAGGACGCATGTGGGCGGAATCGCAGGAAGGAAAGGGATCGACTTTCTTCTTCAGCTTGCCCGTTAGCCTTGAGGTGTCCCGCCCCTCAGAAGAGACCCAATCTGTTAAAGCCTTCGCTCAAATGCAATAGCTGTCACTGATTATCGTTGCTGTTTAGCAACACAGTCGGAACGACGGACATGCCCGGCACTAAAAGATGCTCCCGATTTTCACCCGGTTCAAAGACAATTTTGACCGGTATCCGCTGCACTACTTTGACGTAGTTGCCGGTCGCATTTTCCGGCGGCAGCAAATTAAACTTGGCGCCCGAAGCTGCCGCAATGCTGTCCACATGGCCCCGGTACCTGCGGCTGCTGCCGTAAGTATCCACTTTAATCTCCACTTTCTGGCCGACACGCATCTTTCGAAGCTGAGTTTCCTTGAAGTTCGCCGTAACCCAAATGTCATCCAGAGGCACTACCGCCATTAACTGCTGTCCGGCATTCACCTGCATACCCGGTTCCGCCGATTTCCGGCTCACCTTTCCATCTACAGGCGCTTTGATGATCGTATAATCCAGATTCAGCTTGGCCTGGTCGACATCAGCGCGCCGCTGTTGCGCAGTTGCTTGTGCTTGTTTTACGCGGGCAGCGCTTACTGCCTGCTGGCGCGACAGTGTTTGCTCACTCTGCCTTCTTTGCACCAGCGCCGTCGCTAGTTGCGCTTTCGCCTGATCCACTTGGGCAACAGCTTGATCTAGAGTATGCTGCGCTTCGATTACGGCAGACTGTGCGGCTTGGACCTGCGCTGCATTCGCATCCGCTGCTGCAACAGCGGCGTCATAGTCCTGTTTTGAAATCTCATCCTTGTCGACCAGGGACTTATAACGCACTAAATCCTTCTGTGATTTCACGAAGTTTGCCTGGGCCTGATCCAAATTAGCCTTGCTGGAGTTCCATCTCGCGCGGGCCGCATTAACCGCCTGCTCGGCTACCGCCACTCCCGCTCTCGCCTGCTGCTGCTGTGTGACTGCCGTACTGACCTGGCTTGTCGTCGTAACGGTAGTGATTGGCACATTTTGTTGCGACTCCACCGTTGTGGCTTCTGAACTTGCTAATTGCGCTTGCGCTTGATCGTATGCAATCTGATAATCCGCAGGGTCCAGCTTAACCAGCGATTCCCCCGCTTTTACCATCTGATTGTCGTTCACTAAAACAGATAAAACATTGCCGCTAATGCGCGGGCTGATCGGTATGACATGGCCGTCGATCTGAGCATCGTCGGTAGATTCTCGCACGGAATAATAAGCATAAACCGGGATGGCGACGACGATGGCAACTACAATAACGGCAAGGGTTATGAGGCGAATTGTCCGCTTTCGCCTCGGATCAGTTCGCTTTTTGGCCTCTTCGCTGTCAGAATGCTGATTACTGTCCCCTTGCTCTTGCCCGTTGGATTTCCCCTGATCCTGCTGTTGCTTCTGATCTTGTTCTTGCTGTTGATCTACCGCCATACCATTTATTTAAATGATCGTTTGATTCTATGTGAAAGGTAAAGTTCCTATTTATTTTGCCACTTCCCGTTCCCTTCCGGCGTCTGCATCAACAGTGACGTACTGTCATGCAATAAAGACTGTTATGACCAAAACACTCTTGACACTGTTACTTTTGGCAGGAACATCATTTGTG
>JAFAZU010000664.1 GCA_019239585.1 Acidobacteriaceae bacterium | reverse complement strand
CCGGCAGTTGGGATCTCTTTGCCTCCAAAAAGATAAGCCGCCACCACCACCGACACCGCTGCAGCAATACCGCAAATAAAGTAAAAACGCAGGAACTTCCTGGTTCCCCACAGCCGTTCCAGTTCCGTGCCGAACATCCATAGGCCCAGCATGTTCCATAAGATGTGGCTGATGCCGGTATGGAGAAACATGTACGTGACGAGCTGCCATAAGGCAAGAGTCCGAACTACTTGCTCCGGAACTAATTCAAAATTCTGAAAGAAGCCACTCATTTGAGTGGGCTTCAGAATCTCATAAAGCACAAAAATGCTTACATTAACGATAAGCAGCCACTTTAAACCGACTGGAAAACGATTCGATGGAACGTACCGATTCACGTAGGAACGCGAACTGAATGGCATTGTAGAACGAGAACCTTATCTGAGCATAACAAAGGAGCAGCGACGTGCCTAGTGTTTTCCCAAAGGTCGTCTGGAGCTTAGCTTTGTGTGCGGCGTTTCAAGACGCTGGCGGCAAAGTTGAGCAGAATTGCAAAGGCTAACCATACTAACCAATTAGATAGCGGTCCTGCCGCAAAAACAAAGGACTCCGTCCAGCCAAGATTGCTCGCCAGACTCCAGGCTGTAAAAGCGTACAGCAGGAAAACGGCAGGCCCCATCAGGTCCGATAGGAGCGCGGCAAATCGTTGAGCGAAATCACCCGCCCAAGCCCCAGTACGACGGAAAAAATCTGTAACAGTTTGAAGTACATTACCGACTAACGGACGAGCCGCCTCAGTTGGCACTGCGACGGCTGTAATTTGAGTTTCGGACATTATCAAGCCCCTGCTACTTTCTCCGATGCACGCCAAGGGCCGTAAGTTTCCGGCCCTTGCTGTTATTGCACCTCATACACTTACGCGTTTTTTTTAAGCGATTTGGATCAATAACTGGCGACTATTGAGAAAAATTTAGTTCCTTACAGGAAATTCGTTCTCGTCCGTCAGTGCGATTCTCAATAAGTTCCTATTAAATTTAGAAAGGCTTCTTTAACGGACAGTAGTTTCTTCGTTTGATCCGTAACCGCTCAGCAGCCGGGCGAGCAGCAAGCACATACCTGCCAACGCCAGCCACACCTGCCAGTGAGAGAATACCCCGGCTGTGACAAAAAATCCGTTAGCCCAGCCAAACTCAGCGGCGAAGCCCCAAAAGGAAACAGTAAACGCCCCTAAAGCCAAGGGCGCCAAAAGCGATCCCACGGCGAGTGCAATCTGGTACTTCAAAACAGTACTACGTTTGGGGGTACTCCAACGGATGCGAACGATCATGAACCTGAGCTTTAGCTAGCCTAACAGTTTACTTGGCGTAAAGAAATGGGATTCGTTACTGGTTTCGAGTTGTAGATTGTCAATGAAGGAGAATAGAACATTCTATCTAGTATGCAAACAATCAAAACAGCTATCGTTGGCACCGGATTTATGGGCAAGGTGCATGCCGAAAATGTGCGCCGTCTGGGGAACGTGGAGATTGCCGCCGTGGTCGGCAGTCGTCCCGAACGGGCCCAGCAGTTTGCGGATGCTTTTAACATCCCGATCGCAACCGGCAATCTTCAGGATGTTCTGAACAATCAGGAAATTGCTGCGGTTCACATTTGCACGCCAAACGTTGATCACTATCCTCAGTCTCTGGCCGCTATCGAAGCAGGAAAGGCCGTGCTGTGTGAAAAACCTTTAACCATGAACGTGGAAGAGGCCGAAAGGCTGGTTGCGGCGGCAAAAGCCAAAAATGCCGTGAATTGTGTTCAGCACAATCTTCGCTATTACCCGGTTGTGCAGCAAATCCGCCAGATGATCGCGGCTGGCGATCTGGGCGACATTTTGATCGTGCAAGGCACCTATTCGCAGGATTGGCTGCTTTATGAAACCGATTGGAACTGGCGTTTAGATTCAAAGTCCAACGGCAAACTGCGCGTCATGGGAGACATCGGCTCCCACTGGATGGATATGATCCAGCACTTAACAGGGCAGCACATTACCGCTGTCTGCGCGGATTTCGCCACCTTCTA
>JAFAZU010000450.1 GCA_019239585.1 Acidobacteriaceae bacterium | reverse complement strand
CGACTTATTTTAGGCAACGGGTTCGCCGTTCGCACCGATCGCGTTCTGATCTTGATCGGCATGATCGTCCTCACCGCTTTTGTCGGTTCCACCATCGGCCTGCTCATGGGAACGATCATCAAACCCGAACAGATCAGTTTGATGTTCACCCTCATCTTCACCCCGCTGCTCTTTACCGGCTGTACCTACTATCCCTGGGGAGCACTCGGTCGAATTGCATGGTTCCAAATTCTCACGCTCTTCAACCCGCTGACCTACGCCGCTGAAGGACTCCGCTATGCCATGGTTCCACCTATCAACGGACACGATTTCCCCACTCTCGCCCTCCACTGGATTATTCCCGCCCTGCTGATTTCCGTTCTCCTGACCTTTCTGGCGGGCGCCCGAACTTTTTACCGGAGGGTGGTAACGTAATGTGGACAGTTGGTGAACTACTGCAATTCTGCTGTCAGCGTGGCTCCGCCCATCTGCGGCATGGTGGCTGCGATTTTCACTGCGCTCCGTGTATCTTTAGCGATCCAATAGGTAACTTTCTCGGCACTGTTGTCCTGATTGGTCACTTCAACGCGGAACGCATCAAAACTTCCTGCGGGCACCGTTACCTTCTCCGAACCTGCTACCTGCAACTGAAGCACCTTAGGCTTTTGCTTCTGAAGATCAAAGTTCCGAAAGGCAGTTGAATATCCGTCTTTCAGCGGCAGACATCCGATCACAAACGGCGCGCCCGCTGCTTCCGCAAAGGCCGGACCTCCCAGATCAACCGAAATGGGCTGGTCCTTGCCGCTCATCGACATCTTTCCTGTCACCTTTGATCCTTGGTACGTCGTTTCCACCGACATCGGCCCTTGCTGCACCGTCCGGCTGCGGATTAACAGGCTGCCTTTCTCCACAGTTGCTGTATCCACAGCCTCGCCCATAGGCGTTTTCATCGTGTCTACGAAAGTCCATCCTCCGTTACCGTCCTTGATTTCGGTCGAAAGATCCATCTGCATTGTCTGTGGACCCGCCGCGATCTTGGCTATATAGCGATAAGTGCCCGGCTTCGGTGCCAGTTCCGGTTTGGGCGTCTCAATCGCGCCAGCTTCCAGCTTTTTCGTGAGCACTACCGTTTTGGGGTCAACCGAAATCTCCTTCAATCGCTGGGCCACTTCCGGCGTCATCCCCTCCTGATAACGCGCATCCAGGTACTTCGCAAAGAACTTCTCCGCTTCCGCGAACATCGCTAGGTTGTTGATCGGTCTTGCGAACCCATGCCCTTCATCATCGGCAACCAAATACTCGACAGGGAAATTGCGGTCGCGTAAAGCAATCACGATCTGATCCGATTCCCTTTTATTCACGCGCGGATCATTCGCTCCTTGCACAACCATCAGCGGAGTCCTGATCTTGTCGGCGGAGTTGAGCGGCGATTGCCTCTCCAGTTGTTGCTTCCCTTCCGGGGTATTAGGATTGCCCATGCGCTCGTAAAACATCTTTCGAATCGGTTCCCAATACGGAGGAATTGTCTCCAGAAGCGTAATCAAGTTCGAAGGCGCAACTATTGCTACCGCCGCCGCATAGACATCCGGCGTAAATGTGACCGCTGCTAGTGTCGCGTAACCGCCGTAAGATCCACCAATAATGCCGACGCGCTTCGGATTGGCAATCCCCTCTGCCGTCAGATACTTGACTCCCCACGTAATGTCATCCTGCATCTTCTGGCCCCACTGCTTGTTCCCTGCATCAAGAAATTTCTTTCCGTAACCCGTCGAGCCGCGAAAGTTCATCGACAGCACCGCATATCCGCGATTGGCCCAGAACTGGGCGAGCGGGTTGAAGCCCCAGAAATCGCGCCCCCACGGTCCGCCATGCGGGAACATCAGCACCGGCAAGCTTTTCGGCTCCAGGCCGTTCGGCAGCGTCAGATAAGCGGGAATTTCCAGCCCATCCGAAGATTTGTAACGAACCGGTTTCATGGTGGCCAGGCTTTCGCGCGGCAACTCTTCCCGGATGCGGTACTGCAGGGTCAGCTTTTTGGCAGGCCGATTGAACAGATACGTCTCACCCGGTTCCGTATCCGAATTTGCCGAGACCAGGTATACGTTTTCATCCGTCGTGTGCGAGACGAAGTTAATCTCTTTACCCGGCAGTTTTCCCTGCAACCATTGATAATCCGCTTCGTATCCCTTGTCTTTCCAATAAATTTTGCGCCGCTCGTCAATGTAAACCGTTCCGATCAGCGTCTCGCTCTTTTCGGAAAACATGGGGCTTGTCAGATCAACCCGTCCGAGTGGATCTTTTTCGACCAATTCTTCTTTTTGCGAAGCCGGGTCAAACAGTTCCAGTTGGACCAGATCCGTATTTGTGCCCTTGTTCGTAATCATGTAGACGCGTTTCCCGTCTTTGTGAAACCGGACCGGGCCGCAAGTTTCCATAACCGAACAGGAATACACCTTCGTGAACTTGTTTGCGTCTACGCGCATTACTTCCGTGTCGCCGTTATCCGCCGAGCGCGTTGCCAGCCGCAATTGATCCTTCAAGTCGAACACCCAGCCCGTAATGCGGTCCGTGTTCTGGCGGAGCAGTTTGCGCTCGCCGGTTGAAATCTTCACTTCATATAAGTCGTGCCAAGCTTTGTCGCGATCATTCAGACCGACATAGATGATGTCGGGCTTGCTTCTGGGTATCTCGTAAATCAACGCTCGAGCACCCTTGGCATCGGTCAGATTACGCGCCTCCGGGATTTGGCTGCCGCTAGCGGGCGGGGCCGAAGGACTCACCGCATAAACATTGAAGTTTTCGTCGCCCCCTTTGTCTTTGGCAAATAGGATGTATTTGCTATCGCGGCTCCAGAAGTATCCGGCGATGGGCCGCGCTGTCTCAGCCGTGACCGGCTTAGCGGAAGAAAACGGCTCATCGGTTTTCTTCACCCAGACGTTGCGTGTCTTACTTAAAGGCTTCATGAAAGCGATATATTGCCCATCCGGCGAGATCTGCGCATTGGAAATCTCCGGATCGCCGAAGAACAGCGTGCGGTCCAGTAAGGGCGGTAATGCAGCTTCGGCCACATTCAAGCCGAAACACAGGAGGAGAATGTGAAGCGCGAATTTCATAACATATGAACTATATCCCAATTCGCGGTTCACGAGAATAACGGGAGAGTAGTATGTTTGAACGTTATACCGAAAAAGCCCGCCGCGTGATCTTCTTTGCCAGGTATGAGGCCAGCCAGTTCGGAAGCCCATACATCGAGACCGAACACTTGCTGTTAGGTTTACTGCGCGAAGATAAGGCACTGGCGAATCGATTTCTGGGGTCCCATGCTGGCATCGAATCGATTCGTAAGCAGATTGAAACGCACACGATCATCCGTGAAAAGGTTTCGACCTCCGTCGATCTGCCTTTAAGTCATGAATGCAAGCGTGTGCTGGCCTATGGGTACGAAGAATCGGAACGGTTGAGCCATAGGCATATCGGCACAGGGCACTTACTACTCGGCCTCCTGCGCGAAGAGAAGAGTTTCGCGGCGGAGATCCTGCATGAACGGGGGCTTCGGCTCTCGGCGGTGCGTGAGGAGATCGCGCGTTCGTCTGTGGCAGAGACCCCTGAAGTCAGCAATCTCCAAATCGCGCGTCAGTATCTGAAAGCGCTAGAAGAGGGCGCAACCGGAGAAGCCTTGGCTCAGTTGTTCGACCCGGAAATAACGCAAGAAGAGTTTCCCAATCGCCTAAATCCGAAAGGTGTGCGGCGTGACCTCCCCGTCCTTCTTGATGCGGCGGAACGAGGGCAAAAGGTTATGGCGAGCCAAAGCTATACAATCCTGCACGAAATTGTCGCTGGTACTCTCGTCATTTTTGAGGTGTTGTGGGAAGGAACACTGGCCGTTCCTTTGCAATCGTTTCCAGCAGGAGGAACAATGCGGGCGCACTTCGCGGTGTTTCTGGTGTTCCGCAACGGAAAGATTGTCAGCCAACGCAATTACGACTGCTTTGATCCGTTTCCAGGCGAATAAAATAGGTACAAATGGCGGCTTCCCCACAAACTGGCTATCTAACCCTTGAGGAGTTCGACCGGCTTTACAGTGATGAAAAGCCCTACTACGAATATTGGGACGGGCAGGCCATTCAAAAACCGATGCCCACCTTGCTGCACTCGCTTCTACAGTTGGTTTTGCTCAATCTATTAAGTGAGATTGGGCTCATTTCCGGCGGAGAGGTTCGGCTAAAGCTCAGCCAGACTAAGCAGCCTTTGCCCGATGTCATTGCAGGCAGCAGGCTCCAGCATCCGTATCCGACCAAGCCTTTTGCCGTGGCCATCGAGATTTTATCGCCGGATGACCGGATGCAGCGTGTTCTGCGTAAGTGCCGTTTCCTATCAGAGCACGGCATTCCTTATGTTTACGTATTCGATCCCGAGGACCGAACAGCCCAGCGCTGGAATCATGATAAAGGAATTCTGGAAAATATTGAAGCGCTCCAATCCGGCGATGGACCGGACATTCCTGTTGCGCGTATTTGGGAGGCGCTTGACCAGAAATTAGCGAAGGTCGACTTCTCCGATACAAACTCTTAGTACTGTCCAAATCAAAAAAGTTGTATTAATATACATCCGCCAGGCAAAACTCTTCGTATCTTTCCAACGAAGAGGCCCAGTTTGAAAACCGTGCTGTTTGGCACACTAGGGGGTGACATGAAGCAGTCCCTGTCTTTGGCATTGCTGGTGTTTGCGATGGCATCAGGATCTTCCGCCGCGCCATGTGGAACCGGCTCTCTCGCCAGCTATATTGCGTTAGGATCGAGCGGCTGCACCATTGGTGCCGATACTTTCTTTGATTTCCGTACACTGAGCGGCATCGCGGGTGCGACACCAATCTCAGCTGGGGCGGTCACGCTAGATCCCCTGGGAGGAACTTTCGATCCTGGGATCAGTGCAACAGTTAACGTAACAGCCAACGCCGGTAACCTGTTCGAAGCTCTGTTCACCTTCAAAATATCGGGCAGCTTTTACGCCGGTGATTCAATTGCCCTGACAAACTCATCGGCATCGTCGGACGGCGCGGTTACGGGCATACAAAATTTCTGCGCGGGCGGAACCTTTGGCCCTAGCGGAGTCACCGGTTGCACGGGTGTAGCAGGAAGCCTGCTCACGCTTGCCGGCGTGCAAAACCAGGATTCAACTTCCTTTCGTCCGGTCACCCTTCT
Organism: Acidobacteriaceae bacterium; assembly: GCA_019239585.1. Lineage (GTDB taxonomy): Bacteria > Acidobacteriota > Terriglobia > Bryobacterales > Bryobacteraceae > Bog-105. The sequence goes on along the minus strand of JAFAZU010000450.1, from coordinate 2,683 downwards.
TAGCGTAACGGACGACTTCACTTTTGATGGCGGTCTGGCAGGTTCTGCATCCGGCGGGACGATGACGAATCGATTCACCGCTGTTCCCGAACCCGCCGCCTTTTTCGTAACAGCAATGGGCCTAGCTTTCGCGGCAGCCTATGTGAGTCGATTGGAGAAAAAAGGAGGAAATCATGACAAAGTTTAAGCCTTTCCTTTGCGTGCTGGTCACTGCGATCCTGGCGGCTCCGCCTTCCGGGTTCGCCGCCAGTCACCGTGAAGCGCCGATCACGGCACTGGATCACAAAGCGGACATCACTGACTTTTTCGCATTCGTCAGCTACGATGACCCAAGCAAAGTGACTTTCCTGCTGAACGTCGACCCATTGCTTGAACCCGGCAACGGTCCCAACTACTTTCCGTTTGACGACAACATTCTCTACGCGATCCGGATCGACAATAACAATACCGGCGGGCAGGCCATTGCCTTTGAGTTCCGGTTCCAAACTGAAATTCGCGCGCCGGACGTGTTTACCGGTTTCGTAGGCGCTGGTACCGGCGTCAACGCGCCCGCCAATTCGCCGCCGCCCGTCGCGCCGGGAACGCCCATCATTCCGCCAGCCATTACTGCGCTCGACGGTCCAGGCTCGGAAGGGCTCAGCTTGCGCCAAAGGTACACAGTAACGATGGTCAAGGACGGCGTCAGCACGCCGCTCGCCAACACAACCAACGGCCCGCTCTTCGCCGTGCCGAGCAACGTCGGTCCTCGGACCATGCCGAACTACCCAAGTTTCGCCTCTCAGGGCATCTATAACTTGGGTAACGGTATTCGCGTATTTGCGGGCACGGTCGATGATCCCTTCTATATCGACCTAGGCGCCGCCTTCGACTCCCTCAACTTCCGGCAAGGGGCCGGAGGTGGTGTCCTCACGCCCGCGCAGGATGCGAGTAATACGAACACCGCTTCCGATACTGTATCGGGATACAACGTGAATACGATCGCCATCGAAGTGCCGATTGCGATGCTCACCCGTACCGGCACGCAAGTAGCGGCAACAGACCCGGCGGCGACTATCGGCGTTTGGGGAACAACCTCACGCCCGCGCATCACGGTCCGGCGTTCACCGCTTCCCGCTGTTTCGTCCGGAGAATTCTCGCAGGTGCAGCGCATGGGAAATCCGCTGATTAACGAATTGATCATCGGTACCGGTTCCAAGGATTTTTGGAGCATCAGCCGTCCGGCAGATGATGCGCAATTCGCTAATTTCGCTCTTGATCCGCTCTTTGCGCGGGCGGTCAACGCTGTTTTCGGAATCAATATCCCGCCGCCCCCACGAAATGATCTGCTGTTGTTAATGCAGTATCTTCCGCCCATCGCCGCTCCGGGAACACCTCCCGGCCCGGTAGCCGACTTGCTGCGGCTTAATACAGGAGTGCCTCCGACGCCGATGCCAAGTCGCAGCAGGCTCGGCGTGTTGGGCGGGGATTTTGCCGGATTTCCAAATGGCCGGCGAGTTTCTGATGACGTAACCGACATTGCTACGCGGGTTGTCGCCGGCGGGGTGCTGGTTCCCGGATTCAACGTAGCCCCGAATAATCTGCTCGGCGACGGCGTGAATACTAATGATGTTCCGTACCAGGAAACATTTCCGTATGTTGCCTTTGCCCAGAGCGGGCGTAACCGGCGGCACATTGATCCCGGCGAACCCGGCTGCACAATGAACGCGGGCGCGCCGTGCGCGGTTAACGAGTAAGACCAAAGAAGGGCCGCATTGCCCGTTATGCGCACGTGCCATCCCTGCCTTCTCGCTGTCGTACTGACATCTCAAGTGCTGGTATCCGCGGCGCAAAAAGAGGGTGCGGCTCCATCCTCTCCCGCCGATGTGAGAATCGCTGCCGCGCAAAGCAGAGTTAAAACGAACGCAAAGTCCTGGCAGCCGTATAACGACTTAGCCGCAGCGCTATGCCGGAAGGCTCGCGATACCGAAGATGTCACGCTCTACGAGGAAGCGGACGCGGCGCTGCAACACTCCTTGGAATTGTCTCCAGGCAACTATGAGGCTCGCAAGCTTCAGGTCGCTATCCTGTTGGGAAAACACCAGTTTGACCAGGCTTTGAAACTGGTGACTGAACTGAATCGTAAGGTGCCGGATGATATCGGCGGCTGGGGTTTATTAGTAGATACCAATGTCGCGCTGGGTAATTATCCTGAGGCGGAGCATGATGCGCAAATTATTCTGGATCTCCGGCCCGGCAGTGCCTTAGGTTTTGTGAAGGCGGCTGGACTGCGGGAACTGTTTGGAGATCCGGAGGGAGCCATTGAGTTCTATCGTGAGACAAATCGGAGGGTTTCTCAGAACGATGCTGACGAACATGCTTGGCTTTTTACCCAAATCGCTCGTCTTGAGCTGGCAGACGGCAATCTGAAACGCGCGGAGGACGCGCTGGCGCAAGCGACGAAGCTCTTTCCTGAATCTCAACAGGCTCTCGCTATTCTTGCGAAGCTGCGGACGGCGCAGGGTAACCATACTGAAGCCGCCTCACTCTTAGAGAAGCGGTACCGAAGGGTCGGAAGTCCGCAAAACCTATATGACTGGGCCGAAGCGCTCGAAAGAGCCGGTCAAAAGGAGGCTGCGGCTGCAGCCTTTCGCGAGTTTGAAACCAAAGCACGGGCGGAAATCAGTGAACCGTACAATTCGAATCG
>JAFAZU010000421.1 GCA_019239585.1 Acidobacteriaceae bacterium | reverse complement strand
GAGGCTTCCTCGCAAGCTGCAAGCCTTCTTCGTGAGCTGGCGGGTGAAACTGATCCGGCGGCAACCAGCCGAGTCTTTGGCGAAGAGCTGCCGGCGGGCCTCATTCTTGTGCCAAATGCGTGAGATTGATATCGTTGCTCAAATCCGTAAACTGGCGGGCCCGATGCCGAAAGGGGCGGGGCTGGTAAAAGGAATTGGTGATGATTGCACCATCCTCCATTCGCGAGCGAAGGAAGATTTGGTGTTTACGACCGATTTCGTTTTGGAAGGACGCCACTTTACGCTCGATACGCATAGCGCCGCCCATATCGGCCATAAGGCGTTGGCCCGCAGTTTATCAGATCTCGCCGCGATGGGCAGTGAGCCGGTATTTTGCCTGGTTTCTCTCGCCGTGCCGTCCCGCCTCGGTATCGAGTGGGTTCGCGGGTTTTATCGTGGCCTTTTAGCCTTGGCGAAACGTTATAATACAGCGTTAGCGGGCGGCGACCTCGCCCGGTTTGATTCCGTCGTTGCGGATGTGATGTGCTGTGGGCGCGTTCGGCAGGGCAGGGGATTGCTGCGAAGCACCGCTCAAAAAGGTGACCGGATTTTCGTGACCGGTGAGCTCGGAGGTTCCGCGCACGGGTTTGCCATAAAGCGCGGCAAACAGTGGCGGCGTCATCTTCGTCCGGAGCCGCGCGTCGAAGCAGGAAGGGTTCTGGCCCGGCTTCGCGTATCTGCATGCATGGATCTCAGTGATGGACTGGCGCTGGATCTATATCGCCTTTGTAGCGAGTCTAAAGTCAGCGCGGAGCTGACCGGAGCATTGCCGATAGCGCGTGGGGCATCGCTTGATGAAGCTCTTTACGGTGGTGAAGACTATGAGCTGCTCTTTACCGCTCCCGCTCAACCCCGTATCCCATCTGAAATTGTCGGACTTCCAGTGACCTGTATTGGAGTTATCACCTCGGGAAATCCAGGCAAAATTCGATACAACGGGCGTCCATTATCAATCAAAGGTTTTGACCATTTCGCATGAGTCCCGCACCTATCCTTGACCTGATCGAAGCGTTCCGGCGATCTAAGGCCATGTTCACCGCCGTTCGCCTCGGAATATTCAACGTTTTAGCGCAGAGCTCACCGCAATCCGCTGAAGAGCTGGCCGCGACGCTGAACGTCAACGCCCCCGCTCTCACGCGCCTGCTGGACGGCTGTGTCGCATTAGGATTACTGGAAAAGGAGAAAGGCGCTTACAGAAATGCTCCCCTTACTGCCCGGTATCTAGCTGGTAACAGCCCCGACACGCTTGCCAACTACATCATCTACTCCGATCAGTCGCTTTATCAGCTATGGGCGCATCTGGATGATGCCGTGCGCGAAGGCGCGAATCGCTGGACGCAAGCTTTCGGCAGCCGTGACGCGCTGTTCGACCATTACTTCCGCGATGAAGCGGCTACGGCAGCATTCCTGGGCGGGATGCACGGTTTCGGCCAGATTGCCTCTCCGCTGATCGTCCGCGCATTTGACCTGAGCCGCTTTCAGCACCTGGTCGATCTGGGCGGCGCGACAGGCCATCTCGCCATTGCCGCCTGCGAAGCGTATCCAAACCTGCGCGCCACAGTTCTGGACCTGCCGCACGTCGAACGTTTCGCCCGTGAGCACATTGCGCGCAGCAGTGTCGCGGACCGCATACATGCCGTAGCCGGTGATTTCTTTACCGGCGATTTAGCCAAAGGTGATCTGTACTATTTAGGCCGTATTCTTCATGATTGGGGCGAAGACAAGATCACTAAGTTGCTCAGAAAGATCTTCGACGCGCTTCCGCCCGGCGGGGGGCTGTTGGTCGGGGAAACGCTGGTGAATGATAACCGCTCCGGTCCTGTTTCTTCGCTTATGCAAGACTTGAACATGCTGGTTTGCACAGATGGCAAGGAACGCACCTTTGCCGAATACCAAACCTTGCTCGGAGCCGCCGGATTTAAATCCGTCGACTTTCGCCGGACTGGTTCTTTAATCGACGCAATATTTGCTGTGAAAAGCTAATCAAAGGAGTTTCCCGTTGCCCTCTGTCCGCATCGAGCATACTGAATACGCCGGTTGGCCGAACTGTTATCGCATGACGAACGGCGAGGTGGAACTGATTGCCACATCCGATGTAGGCCCGCGCATCATGCACTTTGGGTTTACCGGTGGCCAGAACTTCTTTATGCAATTCACGGAGCAGCTTGGGAAATCAGGTGAATCGAAATGGATGCCTCGCGGCGGACACCGCCTCTGGATTGCGCCTGAAATCAAGCCGCAAACCTACGCGCTTGACAATGCTCCGGTACAGGCGACCATTAACGGTAACACTCTGACGCTGAAGCAGCCAGTGGAGCCGGAAACGTTCCTGCAAAAGGAAATCTCGGTGGGATTAACTGCCGATGGCCAAGTCACGGTAAGCCACCGCATTACTAATACCGGTTTAAAGCCGATGCGGTTCGGGCCTTGGGTTTTGAGCATGATGGCTCCAGACGGCTTAGCTTTGGCAGCGTTCCCGCCGCGCGCCGGTCACGATCAAGCGCTCCTGCCTACCAATCCATTGGTGATGTGGGCTTACACGGATTTTACGGATACTCGCTGGAGGTTCAGAAAGCGTTATTTACTGCTGCAGCAAGATCCTTCCAACATTTATCCGCAAAAAGTAGGTTTATTCAACGAAAATACAACCTGCGCTTACCTGCTGGGAAGAGAGCTGTTTATCAAGCGCGCCACGGCTCGATCCAACACTGCCTATCCAGACTTTGGAACCTCCGCGCAACTCTTCGTCAATGGCGAATTTTTGGAGCTGGAAACACTTGGACCCTTGGTGGACTTATTGCCCGGAAAATCTGTCACACACATTGAACGCTGGTCTTTACACAAGAATATTGCCTTTCAAACAACGAACGACGATGACGAGATTGACCGCATAATGCTGCCTCTCTTACGCTAGTTTTTCTAAAAAATAAACCGTTTCCAGTAGAAACTTTAATTTTTGCCAAAAAAGAGGGCCTTTAGTTTGTTAAAACTAATTAAAAAGATAGCAAAAGAGCTTAAAGAAGGTCATCATATAAGCTTCTCTAAAGTATGTGCATCGAGTGTTGAATGGGGTTCTTACAATCATCCTTCGGCCGTCCTTACTCTAGGACCTTAGGCGTACGTCAATTCGGTCTAGCTGTAACTTTTACTAGTATAGCCGTTGCTGTCGGATGGCTTCTTATGCCGTGGTTAGGCATACTTGGCGCGTATCTTCCCTTACTCACGAGCGTAGCGGCCACTACGTGGGTCAGCGGCTTATGGCCTTCTCTCCTGTCGCAAGTATTAGGCGCTAGCTCCACTCTGCTTCTCACAAGCCTTTCTACGGGTGCTCCGATCTCAAGAGCGGATTTGTATGCGGTTTTACTGTTTCTGCTTATCGCCAAACTGATGATGTTTTTGCTTCTAAATATCCGCATAAACAGCCATTTACAGCAAAACAAAGTGCATTTGGAACTGATTGCCCAATCAACTCACGACAGTTTATGGGAATGGGACTTCACGACGAACTATGTCTGGCGGAGCGGTAAGACTGCCGAAATTTTCGGTTGCTCGGAAGAGGAGATCAAACCTGAGCTTGACTGGTGGTTGAAACGAATCCATCCGGCAGATAAAGAACGTGTTTGGACCAGTCTGCGCCGCGTAATTGATCATGGAAACGAACGCTGGTCCAGTGAATATCAATTACGGCAGGACAACGGCAGCTACGCCACCGTTTCTGATCACGGTTTTGTCATTAGAAATAAAAAAGGTGTTCCCGTTCGTATGTTCGGCGGCATGGCGGACATTTCGGCACAGCGGAGAGCGGAAGAACACCTCCTTCACAGCGCTTCCCACGATACTCTGACCGGACTGGCGAATCGCGAATCTATACTGAATCAACTGGGTCGTCTGCTGAAAAAGCGTCGTTATCAAGACGATGGCACCCTCGCGGTTCTCTTTATCGATATTGACCGATTTAAAACCATAAATGATAGTATCGGCCACGCTAATGGCGATCAATTATTGGTTGCTGTTGCGTCGAGACTTACTCGCTGTCTTCGCCAAACCGATGTGGCGGCGCGCTTTGGCGGGGATGAATTTGTTGTTTTGTTGAACCGTGTTGAAACCAGCGCTGAAGCGGTCCATATCGCGGAAAGAGTTCAGCAATCCTTTTCTGCCCCTTTCGAAGTGAGCGGCCACCTTGTTAGGGTTAGCGCCAGTATCGGGATCGCATTTACTGAGTCCACCCAGGCAGAAGAGACAATCCGACAGGCTGACTTGGCGATGCACCAGGCCAAAGCCCAAGGCCGTGCGCGCTTTCAAGTCTTTGAGCCAGCACTGGAGTTGCGCGCGCGTTATGCTTTACAAGCTGAAACCGACCTGCGGCAGAGCTTTCACAACGGGGCACTTCAGTTGTATTATCAACCTATAGTCTCGCTTCAGAGTGGAAAAATTTTCGGATTTGAAGCGTTACTTCGTTGGCAGCATCCGAAACGTGGCCTGATCAGACCATCAGAAATCTTGCCCATCGCTGACGAGGCAGGGTTGTCAGCGCAGTTGGGTCATTGGGTACTGCGCACCTCCTGCACATGCTTGAGCCGCTGGAAGCAGTTCGAATTCGTTTCTCCCTCCCTAGTAATGAGTTTCAATCTGTCCGGAAAGGAATTAACTCGCTCTAGCCTCGTCAGTGAGGTGGAAGGGCTGCTCAATGAGGTTCATCTGGATGGCAGAGCTTTAATGATTGAGTTGACGGAAACAACCATTATGGAGAGCGATGCGGTAACTGCCCAGAAGCTGGAACACTTGCGCAAGCTAGGAATCCATTTGGCCCTTGATGATTTCGGCAGAGGGCACTCTTCTCTCGCTCGCTTGCAGGACTTCCCCATTTCTACCCTGAAGGTCGATCGTTTGTTTATAAAGCAGATTGAAACGGATCGGCCACAAGTCCTGAATGCGATTATGGCCTTGGCGCATGAGTTAAAGCTTGGAATTATCACAGAAGGTATTGAGACGGCCGTGCAACTCCGGTACGTACAACACCGTGGATCGACTCTGGCGCAAGGTTTATTTTTTTCAGGCCCTCTGCCTGAACAACAAGCTTTTCAACTCTTAATTAACGATCAGTCATGGGATGTTATGACTGTAGAGAGATCCAATTTGGAACTACGAGATGGCGTTGCTGCCAGTTAAAAGTAGTACAAACCAAGCACGTGGCCTCATGTTTCACGTGAAACATGAAGCTTCTGGTAGGGACGGGCAGATTCGAACTGCCGACCTGCCGCTTAGGAGGCGGCCGCTCTATCCATCTGAGCTACGTCCCCATCTGGTCAGCTAACAGCAGTTTACCAACGTCCAAGGCCTTTTTGGCCGATATCATTGCGGTAATGCATTCCTTCAAACCGAATCTGTTTTAAAGCAGCATAGGCGTTATCAATGGCTGAGTTTAATGTCTCGCCAGAGGCGGTGACACCTAACACGCGCCCACCGGCGGTTGCCAATGAGCCATTTTCCATTTTGGTTCCTGCAAGAAAAACCTTTGCGCCACCCATTTCTGCGGCTTCAATGCCCGTAATACGCTGGCCAGTTAACGGCTGTTCAGGATAGCCCTGAGCAGCCAAAACCACACAAACGGACGGTGAACTCCAGGATTGCTCTGGTATAGCGTCCTCTCCATGAACTAGCATGTCGAGCACTTCCAGGAAGTCACCTTTGAAGCTGTGCATCAAAACCTGCGTCTCTGGATCGCCCAGGCGGACGTTGAACTCTAAGACCTTAGGGCCGTTGCTAGTCATCATCAGGCCGGCATAAAGGAACCCGGTAAATGGGGTGCCTTCTCGCTGCATACGAGTAATTGCGGGAAGCATAATACGTTCCATAATTTGGCTGCTCTCCGCGGACGTCAGAATGCGCATGTCGCTGTAAGCGCCCATGCCGCCGGTATTAGGGCCTTCATCGTGGTCAAGCAGGCGCTTATGGTCTTGTGTCGGCGCGAAGGGTAGGAGAGAGTAGCCATTGCTCAGCCCGATAAAGCTGACCTCTTCACCAACGAGGAACTCTTCCAACACCAGATCGGGTCCTAATTGTTTAATGGCTATGAGAGCTTCTTCCCGATTTTGGGCAATGGTAACTCCCTTGCCCCCAGCCAATCCATCCGCTTTGACGACAAGAGGGAAATCGAAACTGCCTAACTGATGAACTGCTTCGTCATAGCTCGTTACCTGAAACGAGCGGGCAGTAGGGATGCCTGCACGCCCAAAGAACTGTTTAGCAAAGATTTTAGAGCCCTCCAGTCGGGCTGCCGCTTGCGTCGGGCCAATGATTTTCAGGCTACGATCGTAAAACTGGTCCACAATGCCAGCTACCAGCGGAGCTTCCGGACCTACAATCGTGAGATCAACACCATGCGCCTGGGCGATATCGGCATAGCCGGAAACATCTCTTGGAGCTGGCACGCAGGTTGCAACTCGCGCAATACCCGGGTTTCCAGGACTGGCGATCATTCCGGAAATATGAGGCGACTGGGCCAGTTTCCAGGCCAGCGCATGCTCACGGCCTCCGCTGCCGACAATTAGAATCTTCAATATTCTCTTCTCCCGGTAAACTAAATAATAGTTCCCCACACATGCAAAAGAAGTACGACGTGATTGTAGTTGGCGGCGGTCACGCTGGTTGTGAAGCGGCTCGCGCCTGTTCGCGACTGGGGCTGAAAACAGCTCTAGTGGCCATGAACATTGATCTACTGGCGCAGATGTCGTGCAATCCGGCGATCGGTGGAATTGCAAAGGGCCATTTAGTCCGAGAGATTGACGCGTTGGGCGGCATTATGGGCGAGCTGACCGACAACGTAGGCATTCAGTTTCGTTTGCTGAACACCAGCCGTGGGCCCGCTGTTTGGTCGCCCCGTGCGCAATGCGACAAGAAGCAGTACCGGATTCAAATGCGTGAATGGCTGGAAAAAGAGCCGAATCTGCGAATTCTGCAGGCAGAAGTAGGCGAATTGCTGTTTGCCGGTGATCCGGAGCATTCACGTCAAATAATCGGAGTGCGGCTGAAGGACGGTCGCGATCTACTCGCTCCGGCGGTAATTGTGACAACTGGAACATTCCTGAACGGTTTAGCGCATGTTGGGGAACAACGGTACGCTTGTGGCCGGAATGGGGAAGCGCCTTCCAAGACTTTGGGAGCGCAGTTACGAACTCTAGGCTTACAGTGGACACGCCTGAAAACCGGGACGCCCCCACGTTTAGATGGCCGAACGATTGCTTGGTCGCGGTTTGAGGAACAGCCCGGTGATCCTGTCCCCACTCCGTTCTCATTTCTTACGGAGCGCATCGACCGGGATCAGATCTGCTGCCATCTGGCTTATACAACGGAGGAAACGCATCGTATCCTGAGCGAAAGCATCGCCCGTTCGCCCCTTTACAGCGGGCAGATTGAGGGAATCGGACCTCGCTATTGCCCCTCCATTGAGGACAAAATTGTGAAGTTCCCGGAGAAGCGGCGGCACCAGATCTTCCTTGAGCCGGAAGGTTTAGATACACACGAGATCTATGTCAATGGCATGTCCACCAGCATGCCCATTGATGTACAGGCTGCAATGGTTGCATCCATTCCAGGGCTGGAAGAGGCGGAGATGATCCGACCCGGATATGCCATCGAATACGATGCGATTGATCCTCGGGAGCTGAAGCATTCCCTGGAAGTGAAATCGATTAATGGCCTGTTCTTAGCGGGGCAAATTAACGGAACCTCCGGCTACGAGGAAGCGGGGTGCCAGGGTTTAATTGCTGGTATGAACGCCGCAGCCAAGCTGAAGAGTCAGGAGCCGACGATTATTGGCCGCAGCGCCGGATATATCGGTATCCTCATTGACGATCTGGTGAGCAAGGGGGCTGACGAGCCTTACCGTATGTTCACTTCCAGGGCAGAGTATCGTTTGCACCTTCGAATCGATAACGCAGATGAGCGGCTGACCCCTTTGGGCCGTAGAGCGGGGCTGGTTGACGATAACCGCTGGCAGCTTTATACCCGCAAGCAGGAAGCGAAGAAACAGATCGTTCGAGTGTTGAATGGAACTCGGGCCAATACGGTTCCCGAACTGGTCGGCTCTGCCGCTGCGAGCGATAACCCGACCTTGGCTGTTTGGTTAAAGCGTCCGGAAGCGCGAATGACCCAGTTGCAGGATTGGATTGCGACCCAACTTGGGGAGATGCCGTCGAGCGGTGCTCTTACGACAGTAGAAACAGAGATCAAATACGCCGGATATCTCGATCAGCAAACACAGCAGATTCGGAAACTGCAAGACTCCGAAAGGCGCATCATCCCGGACGATTTTCTTTATGACAACATTCCTGGCCTATCTAACGAGGTCCGGCAAAAACTGAAGCGGGTCCGTCCCGGCACCTTAGGTCAAGCAGGCCGGATTCCTGGCGTGACTCCCGCTGCGGTCGCGATTCTGGATATTTACCTGAATTTAGCTAAAACAAATGTTTCACGTGAAACATGCTCTACTCCGACATGCTAGGATCATCGTGACACTGTGGCGAGAGTTATTTCTGTTGCTAATCAGAAAGGCGGAGTGGGTAAGACCACAACAGCAATCAATTTGGCGGCTGCTTTGGCAGCTTCTGAGCTAAATGTGCTCTTGATTGATTCAGATCCGCAAGGGAATTCCACAACCGGCGTTGGGGTTGAGAAAACTGGTGAATTGAAGATTTTGTATGACGTTCTGTTGCAACAGGCGGCTATTTCGGACGTCATTGTTGAAACTCAATACGAAGGCCTTGCTCTGCTTCCTGCAGACCAAAACTTGGTGGCGACAAACCTGGATTTGGTGGATGCGCAAGGTCGTGAGGGGCGCCTCCGAACAGCCCTGGACAGCGTTAAACAGAACTATAGCTATGTCATTATTGACAGTCCGCCTGCGCTTGATTTGCTAACGCTGAATGCATTAACGGCATCGGATAGCGTGCTGATCCCCATCCAATGCGAGTTCTTTGCTTTGGAGGGGATTTCACAACTCGTTGATACAGTGGATCGTGTGAAAGAGGCTTTCAATCCCTCCTTGGAGATTGAGGGTGTCCTACTCACCATGTACGACGACCGGACAAATCTGACGAAGCAGGTGGAAGCCGATTTGCGGGAGTTCTTTGGAAAGGAAGTCTTCAAAACAGTGGTTCCCCGCAGCATTCGTCTTGCAGAAGCCCCCAGTTTTGGTAAGACCATTCTTGCCTATGACCCGCGTTCCCGTGGGGCGGAAGCCTATATTCAACTTGCAAAGGAAATTTTGGCCAATGACCAAAGAAGGAGATCGAAGTCAGCGCAAGGCGCTCGGGAAAGGTCTATCCGCGCTTCTTCCTAGCCGAGTAGGCAGCGCCGTTCCGGCACCGCTCACGGATGCTCTGCCTGCGAAACCAGCGCTGCCCGAAAGCTTCGAGAATTTTCAAAGTATTGCCCTCCATCAGATCAGCCCCAATGAAGAGCAGCCCCGTTCCGTATTTGAAGATGACAAGTTACAGGAGTTAGCGCAGTCGATTCGTGCGAATGGCTTGCTACAACCAGTGACGGTCTATCGAGTCGGGCCGAATCAATATAAGCTGATTGCTGGCGAACGGCGCTGGCGGGCAGCAAGTCTGGCAGGTTTGCAGGAGATTCCCGCTCTCGTCCGCAGTGTCGAGCAGCACCAGCTTCTTGAGCTTGCCTTGATTGAAAACATCCAGCGTGAAGACCTAAACGCGATTGAAATTGCTACTGCTTTCCACAGTCTGGCTACCCACCACGGGTTAAGCCACGAGCAGATTGCGGAACGGACCGGTAAGGACCGCTCTACGGTAACAAACTTTGTCCGGCTGCTACGGCTTTCGCCCTTTGTTCGCGATGCGCTCAAGTCGGGGCAAATCAGTGTTGGTCATGCCCGTACTCTGCTCAACGTCACAGATGAAGATTCGCAAGCCGATATTTGCCGCAGGATTACCGAGCAGCAGCTTTCTGTGCGGGAAACGGAAAGGCTGGTCAAGAATTTGACGAGCCCTGTACCCGACCAGAAAAAAGGAGAGCTTAAGACCGAGGGAGAGAAGATTGACCCGAACGTCCG
>JAFAZU010000608.1 GCA_019239585.1 Acidobacteriaceae bacterium | reverse complement strand
GCTTCGTTGATGCCATCCGAGTAGAGGACCAGCATGTCGGAAGCCTGAACCTCGACCGTTCCTGCCGAGTAGGAAGCCGTGGGAAGCATCCCAAGAACGGGTCCGCCCTCATCCAATCGCTCAATTCGGTTCTGGCCTTTATGCACTAGCATCGGAGCCGCGTGACCGGCATTTACATAATGCAAAGTACCGCTACTGGGATCAAAAACGCCCCAGAACAAAGTGGCGAACCGCTCACAAGCCGTCCGCTCGCATAACATACGGTTGATCTGCTCGCAGGCTGATTCGTGCTGCGATGCCGTCGAGGAGCGAATTGCGCCTTGCAGCACACTTACCAGCAGCGCCGCCGAAACTCCCTTGCCCGAGACGTCGCCCAGGACAATAGCAATCTGCCCGGAAGCTGTTTCGAAGATGTCATAGAAATCTCCCCCGACGTGATCGGCGGCGACAGCCGACGCCGCAAAGTCCACGTGCGGGGATACGGAATGCGGCCTCGGCTGCAGGTCACTCTGAACCCGCCTAGCCAACTGCAGTTCATTTTCAAGATATTTGCCGCGAAGGTAGGAAGGCGTGCGCAGCCCGATCATAGCAACGGAGATCAACAGAGCAATGGACGCGATCAGGCCCACGATCAAATTTTGGCGAAGCCCGTCAAAAGCGCCGGAGACGGCCTTAAGGGGAATGGCCAACTCGATCACGTACGCCGGGATGCGGCGGATACCTGGGGCACGGCTTAGCGGGTCAGGCGGTCTGGTTCCTGCTTCAAAGGGATGCGGCGGCCGTGGAATGCGAAACGGGAGCATGGCAACAAACGCCTTGCCTTCCGGCGTATCGACCAAAACGCCAAGGCTCTCATGCGTTTCTACTCTTTCCCACCAGCGCGAAGGCACTTTGGCAGTTCCCTGTGGCTTGCCTCCCTGAGCGAGAAGATGGTTTTCCCCATCGAACACACGCATCCACAAGACGCGATCCGCTGCAGATTCCAGAGTGTGTTCGATCACGAGCCCAAGCGCGCGCCCGTCGGTGATTCCGGCGCTCCGGGCGGCGGTAGCGAGAGCGCCCACTTGTCGCTCCGCCTCACGTTCGGCTCCCTGCGGAACCAGGACGGCATCGATGTACCAATAGGTCCGCACGCATTGAATACAGAGCACTAATGCAATTAGGGCACCTATCCCGAGCACGAGGCCAAACTTCCATAGCGAATGCCTATACAACTTCATAAATGTTTCTGAAACGGACTCAGTGTAATGTCAGTGCTTTTGCAGCCCTGCATGGAGGCTCAGTAGCAAAACAACCCTGCTCATATCGCAAGTTTGCATTCCTCACCTTAAAGCTGTCTTAAATTCCGCAAAAGATTGGCACTAAACTGCGTGGGGCGGGAAAAGTGTGTCCTTTCAACCATTTTCACGTGGGCACCTTTGTCACTTCTGCTACACTCCCTGTAACTTCTCTTCCTCATGCAACGGCGAACGTTCCTCCAAACCTGCTTGGCTTTTAGTGTGACTACCGGGCTTCGTTCTCAAACGGACTCTTTGTGGGGCGGACCGGTGCTTGACACTCACCTTCACCTGCGGCGGGATCCCGATAGCTGCTTTACCCATTGCCAAGGCTGCGGTGTGACCCATGCGGTGCTGCTAACCCGTAATAACGACGAGGATCAAGCGCAACGCGAGATGGAGAAACGACCCGGACATTTCGTGCGCTCTGTGTCCGCAGACCCGTCGCAGCCGCAAGCCGAAGACATGTTCCGAAAAGCGATCCGGGACGGGGCGGTGAGCATCGGGGAACTGAAGTATCATCTGGCTTTGGACTCCCCCGAGATGCGCCGAGTTTATGACCTTGCAGCGGAGATGCATGTGCCAGTCATGATGCATATCCAGAACTTTCCGCACTTTCCGGGCGAGCTGCCGTACAACACCGGTTACGACCAATTCGACAAGATCCTCCGCGCTTATCCGAAAACCACGTTTATCGGACACGGCGACCTGTTCTGGGCGCATATCAGCGCCGAGGTTCCCACGGATCGTGGCTATCCGGTGGGACCCATCAAGCAGGGCGGATTGACCGACCGATGGTTGTCCGAGTTCCCGAATTTGTACGCCGATATGTCAGCGAATTCCGGCAACAATGCGCTGTCCCGCGATCGGGAGTTTTCAAGAGGATTTATGGCTCGCCACCAGGACAAGTTACTCTTCGGGAGTGATTGCAGTTGTGTAGACGGCAAAGGGGGAGGCGTTTCGCAGGCGAACAATCCGGAAGCCAGCCGACTCGCCGGAAAGTGTGTCGCGCGGGCCACTCTGGAACTTTCGCAGCAGTTGGCATCTCCTGAGGTGTTTCGGAAGATCACGTGGGAGAACGGAAAGCGGCTATTCAAAGTGCCAGCATAGCTGGTTCATTAGGGAAGCATTTCAGATAGAATCTCGCCCGAAGAACTGGAATTGGTGGACGAAGCTCCAGGCCATAAAAGTTAATGCCAGCTCCACTCCTTTACCTTGAAGCCGTCTGAAATTCGGGAAGAATGTTCGAACACTATACTGGCTGCTCACTTGACGTGCGTACAGTCGACAGCTCCCCGGTAGAGCGCCGAAGTCGAACTGTGAATGTCGATCCCTGCCCAGGGGAGCTTTCTACACTAAGCTCTGCCCCATGACTTCCCGCAATTTCACGAGCGATTGCCAATCCTAGTCCGGTTCCGCCTGTGTCTCGGGAGCGCACCTGATCCGCGCGCCAGAAACGGTCAAAAATGAACGGCAGTTGCTCAGCGGGAATACCCATGCCAGTGTCGGTCACGGCTATCACCGCGTCACTTGTGTCCTCCCTTACGCGAAGCGTGACACTACCGCCCGCCGTCGTGTACTTGATGGCATTATCCAGCAGAATCAACAGCATGCGCCGAAAGGAAGCCTCGTCCACTTCGGCACGAATCGGCTCTTCCGGCACGTTGATTGAGACGGTGAGGCCCTTGTCGGAGGCTAGCACCATGACCTCGCTTACAACCTCTTCCACGAGGGCCACCAGATCAGTTGAGACCAGTTCCATTCGGGCAGTCCCCGCATCGGATCGTGCGAGCCAAAGAAGTTGGTTAATCAGTTCCGTGCATCGTTTGGCTGCGTGGAAAATTTTGCGTAGAGACTCCTTCAACTCATCCGGACTGCGCTCACGCCGCAGCGCGAATTGTGCGGCGGTGTAGATCAAGGTCATCGGTGCGCGCAGTTCATGCGAAGCATCAGCGGTGAACTGACGCACCTGCCGTAACGATTGTTCGACACGGCCCAACATCCCGTTGAGCGTCTCCGAGAGCCGCTGCAATTCGTCGCCTGAGGCAGGAACGGAAAGTCGGGCCGTCAGGTTGGCCGAGTCAATGGCGCGCGCCTCCTCGATAATGCGGTTTACTGGGGAGAGAGCCCGGCTGCTGAGCCAATAGCCACCCAGCGCGGCCAGAGCCAACACAAAGGGAAGCGCAAGGAACAGGACAGAATAGAACTCGCTCAGGACGTTGTGGAACTTTGCCTGTGGGTCCGCTACTTCGATCACTAGGGGCTGTCCATCCACATAGATCCGCTGGGTTGCCATACGAAGGGGAAACCGGTGCGGCCCGGTATTCCGGAACAGCATGCCCGCTCCGGGATCGGGCGGCGGTCGCCGGCGGACGTGATGACGCGCTAAGCCGTCGGACTGTGCTATGAGTTCGCCCTGCGGTCCGAACACCTGGAAAAGCTCTCCGAGGTGGTCCAACTCGCGGAGTTTCGTGGTCAGGCGATCCCACCCCGCGTGGCTGTTTTCCTCGATGAAACCATGCAGGCCAATCAGCCGATAGCGCAGACTTTGATCCAGCGCATGATTGAGGCTGACGGCCAGCGCCCAACGGCTTGCGCCCGCGAGGATTAACGTCACCAGAACCAGGGCACAGGAATACCAAAAGGTGAGGCGAACGCGCAAGGAGCGCGGGCTTAACCGGTTCACTCTGTCTCCTGGCGCAAACTGTAGCCGAGCCCCCGCTCGGTGTGGATCAGCTTGGGCGAACCCGGCACGTCGACCTTGGAACGAAGAAACTTGATGAAAACGTCGAGATTGTTTTCGCTCACTTCACGATCTCCCCAAACCGTTTCGATCAGCCGGTCCCGCGTTACTACCCGGCCAGCGGACCGCAGCAGGCATTCGAGAATGGCGAACTCCGTGCGCGTTAAAGTGATAAGGCGCTTTCCCCGCCAGGATTTGTGTTCATTCAAATCAAGTAGTAAATCAGCGAAGCGGAGTTGAGTGTTCTTTCCGTCAAGTTTTCTCGTGCGGGCGCGAATGCGAGCCAGAAGCACGTCGAACGAAAACGGCTTGGTCAGATAATCGTCGGCGCCCGCGTCCAGCCCGCGCACAATTTCCTCGGGAGCATCGCGGCCAGTCAGCAAGAGAATCGGTGTGAGAATATTCTGCCTGCGGAGACTGCGCGCTACTTGCAAGCCATCCAGGAAAGGCATCATCACATCCAGAACGATAATGTCAAACGCGGAGGTCTCCGCCAAGCGCAAGCCCGACCCGCCATCGTGCGCCACAATGACGCTGAACGACTCCTCTTCCAGCTCTCGCCGGACATACTCGGCTACTTCACGGTCATCATCGACCAGCAGGACGCGCATCAGACCTACCCATTATTGGATCAAATTTGAGGAAGCATTGGAGGCCGGAAAAGAAGTTTTCAGGAAATTTTAAGATCAGGCCGTCACGCTGGCATCATGATTCGCAAGGCTCTTTTCTGGCTGCACCTATCGACTGGCGTGACCGCCGGTTTGTTCATTTTTGTGATGGCCGCTACCGGTGTGGTGCTGTCCTTCGAACGGCAGATGGTCGAGTTGGTGGACTGGGATCTTCGCTCTGTTTCAGTCCCCCCAGGCGCCCGGCCACGACTCATCAACGAACTGCTAGCGGCGGTTCGCCGCGCCGGGATGGGGGAGCCGACGGCGATTGTCCTGCGCCCTCAGCCGCAGGCCGCCATGCAGTTTGCCATCGGTCGGGGGAAGACCGCGTATGTCGACCCCTACAGCGGCGCGGTTCTCGGCTTCAGTTCGGCCCGTGCGCACGAGTTTTTCTTCACCATCGAGCGATGGCACCGAGCGCTTGGTGCGCCGCTGGGTTCCAAGAGTATCGGCCATTGGCTGGCAGCGGTCTCGAACCTGCTGTTCGGCGCGCTGATTCTCCTCGGAATCGTTCTTTGGGTGCCACGCCAATGGAGTTGGAGGGCTGTGCGCGCCGCAACCGCGTTTCGAACGGGACTCCGCGGCAGGGCGCGCGAGTGGAACTGGCATAATGTCCTGGGGATCTGGTGTGCCCTCCCCTTGCTGGTCATTGCGTTGACCGGCGTGGTGATGTCGTTTGATTGGGCGAACGCGCTGCTATTCCGCCTGACCGGCTCTACCCCGGCAGCTTCCGGCCGCGACCGCGCTGGGCGTCCGCACGGACGTGCATCCGGAACGGGACACGAACCGAATTATAACCGTCTGTTTACGGTCACGAAGTCCCTCAACTCCGATTGGCGCACCATCACACTGAATGTCGTGCGCGACGCAAACGCACCAGTGTCAGCAGTGGTCGATACCGGCACCGGAGGACAGCCCCAAAAGCGTACTCAATACCTGTTAGATCGTGAGACCGGAACAGTCGTA
>JAFAZU010000456.1 GCA_019239585.1 Acidobacteriaceae bacterium | reverse complement strand
CTGAAGGCCTCCATGAACTACTCAGCCGTTGATTATCTGAAAGCGATGCGTGTCCGCTCACAGATACAGGATGCATTCCGAAAGCTCTTCGCGGACTTCGATCTGCTTCTGGCCCCCACCCGTTTCAGCTTGCCGGACCGATCCGATCAGCCCTTTGATGAAACTCCACGCAAGCGCCCGGAGCAGCGCGGCGTCGGCTCCGGTTTGATCCAAGCGAGCAACCTATGCGGATTACCCGCTTTAACGATGCCTTGCGGCTTTGTCAACGGACTCCCGATCGGCGTGCAAGTTGTCGGACCGCCCTTCACGGAAAATCGCCTGATCGCCTTCGCTCGTGAATTTCAAAAGCGCACCGACTTTCACAAACAACATCCACCCATGCCGGCGGTCAGCGCTTAAGCTCTGAACAGCGTAACTCCGCCAACGCTGAGGGACGTTGCCAGAAAAACCGCCAGCACTCCCGTTTTACGGCGCGCCGCTAACAGGGCGTGTACGCCCAAAAACCCAAAGCTTCCAGCAATAATCGCCAGCACGAAAGCCATCCACCAGGGGCCAAACTTTTCGGTTGCCGATTGGTCGACGCTGGGCTCAAGCAGCGCTCCGGCAATCGTAATCGATTCCACGAAAGCGCAAACCATCATCGCCTTCGGCCGGGAAGTAAAAGAGCGACCCGTAATCCAACCCAGGGCCAAGCCCTCCGGTATCTTGTGCAATGCCAAACCCAGCGGCACTACCACGCTGGCGACTTGCTGGTTTGACACGGCTCTCAAACTCCATCCATCAACGAAGCTGTGGACCGCCGCTGCTGCCAGCAACGGGCCAACAACTTCCTGCCTTGGCGAGGCGCCCGGACCCTCGAAGTACCAATCGAGCAGAGCGATGGCAAAACAAGCGGCTGCTGCCAGGAAAAAAGCTGTTAACCAACTGAGTTGGCTGGCAATCTCCGGCAGAATCCAGAAAACCGCTATGCCGAACAACAGCCCGCCTCCTGCCGCTCCCAGATAAACAGAGAATTGACGCCTTTGCCCCAGCATCAATCCGGCCCATACACCGCCCCAAGCCAGAAGCGTGAGAAGACAAGCAGCGGCCATTTACTGCCCGGTAACTTTCACAACAAAGTACGTGAACGGTTTACCCTTTTCAATTAACAACTGGTGCGGTGTTCCGGCTGGTATATGAATAATGTCGCCGGTTGACAGCGCATGGCGCTCTCCGCCCGTAATGGAGCTGCCACGAATCTCCCCTGACTTTTGCGTTTTGGGATTGACCACTTTCCCGCCTGTCACAATTGTTGCTGCTCCATCTTGGACAACGAAGATGTCAGCCTCATGCTCATGCACCTCGGAGGAGCCGGTTTCTTCGCGATGCGCCAACATTGTGTAATGGTTTCCGTACCGGGCCAGTTCCTGGCTGGCGAACGGCGCTCCCTTTTGGGCAAGCTTGTCTTCCGCCGCTTTCAAATCGGCTGCTGAGTAAATGTCTACTGCCTGGCTTAAGCCTACTGTAGCCAATGTCAAAAACAAAACCTTTTTCATGCGCCCGTACCTTTCAAAATAATTCAATCGCGTTGCCATCAATTATGAAGTAAAGCTGTTTGGGGGCGGGCGTGTAAAATGTAGGTTTTAGCTTTTATGAGCCAGTAGAAAACCATTGCAAAATAGTTCTACTGCACTTATACTGAGACTCGCAATCAATCTGACAAGAGGGCTGCTATCCCCTTCTGGAACTATCGCTGTGGCCATTCTGGAAGGGTGAGTAACAGAAAGGATTAAGAACTTTTAGGGCTCATTACGGTTATGTCATCCCGTTTGTGTTTCCGTATCAGTATTCTTTAGGGATGTTTTTTACTGGAATCCGCGCTTGTCAGTGCCCAAGCGCTCCAGCCGGCTACGGTGATGAAGGCGTTTAGCCCTTCCTCCACCACGCCGAACACGGCAGTCACACTCACCATCACTCTGTCCAATCCTAATAATTCTGCTTTGATCAATGCCTTTGTCCGTGACGTTCTGCCTGCTGGTGTGACTGCCGTGTCGGCAACCGTTGGCCCCTGTATTAATGCTGTTGGTATTGGTATTGGCGGAAAATCCGTGTTCATTGGGGCTAATACACTGGCGGCAAATTCCTCCTGTCAAGCCACCTTCCAGGTAGCAGCTTCCAATCCGGGAACTTATGTGAACACGACTGAGGCGCCGACCTCCGACAATGCGGGTCCCGGTACTGCCGCCACGGCGACCTTGACTGTACTTTCCACGCCGCCCACCCTCAGCAAGAGCTTCGATCCGATGACGGTCGGGGTGAATGAGAGCAGCACGCTGAGCTTCACCCTCACGAATCCGAATACCACAGCGGCGTTGAGCGGCGTGGCGTTTACGGATGCCTTGCCCGCCGGCTTAGTCGTGGCTACCCCGAACGGGCTTAGCGGCAGTTGCGGGACGGGGGCGATCAGCGCCGTGGCCGGGTCGAGCACGATTACGCTTACGGGCGGCACGCTGGCGGCGAACTCCTCGTGTAGCTTCTCGGTGCGGGTGACGGCGCTCGCCACCGGCGCACTGCCCAACACGACCGGCGCGGTGAGCGCGACCGAAAGCGGCGCGGGACTGACGGCCTCAGCGACGCTCACGGCGAGTTCCGATGCTTATCAGCTCAACTATGCCTCGAACTTGAACCTGGGCGATGGCGTCGTCAATCTCACCAACAGCGGCGCTTCCGCGGGCGCGAACACGCCCGTGGTGGGACAGAACAGCTACGGCGACATTTGTGTGTGAACGCCTACGTGTATGCGCCCGATCAGGAGCTGGCCACCTGCTGCACCTGCCTGGTGAGCCCCAACAGCCTGCACGCCTGGCCGGTCTCGTTTGGCACCGATAATCTGCTAGCGAATGTGACAAACCAAGCGGTGTTGGATTCCATCAACCAGAGCCACTCGGTGATCCTCAAGCTGCTGGCCACCCCAGCCAGCGGAGATCTGGCGAGTGCCGGCGGGGCGACCTGTCCGGGGCCGGGCAATCCCGGTACGGGCGTGACGGCACTGGGCGGGATCACGGGCCTAGCGAATGGTTTAGCGGCTTGGGGCACGCACTCGCATCCGACCAACACGGCGCAGGCAGCCATTACTGAGACCCCGTTTACTCCGGCCACCTTGAGCGCGGGCGAGTATGCGAAGCTGACCGCGGACTGCCGCGCCAACCTGACGCAGGGCAGTCAGGTGGTGTGTCCGGGTTGCCGGACGGGCGGTCTGGCGGTCTCGAACCCGCTCCAACCCAAGTTTCCTTAACAGGAGCTTGGGCGTTAAGCCACTGATGCTTTGGTGGGCCCTGTAGGATTTGAACCTACGACCAAAGGATTATGAGTCCTCTGCTCTGACCGCTGAGCTAAGGGCCCGCAACTCAATGCGATGGTAACATCCCGGCGTCTAGGCAGTACTGTACCTATTTTGCATAGCCTTATCGCTCATGTTGTATGCTAAGGCCAAACGCTTTGGAGATTGCTAAACCATGTTGTCTCGCTCTCTTGTAATCTTTTGCACTGTTGTGCTGCTATCCGTCCGGCTGTTTGCTCAAACGTCCGGGGCCATTGTTGGAACTGTTCAAGACGCTTCCGGCGCTGCCGTTGCTGGAGCGATCGTTTCTGTTTTAGATGTTGGTAAAGGTACTACTCAGGTTTTCAAGACGGATGACAGCGGAGCCTACAGCGCTCCGTTCCTGATTCCAGGCACCTACCGCATCTCTGTCGAAGCTCCTGGTTTCAAGCGTGCCACCTCGCAGGATATTGTCCTGCAAGTGGATGAGCGCCAACGGGCCGATTTCACTATGCAGATCGGCCAAGCCAGCGAAACTGTGGAAGTCGTGGCTGCCGCTCCCCTAGTGCGCTCGGAGAGCGCGGAACTGGGAGAAGTTATCGGTCAAGGAGCTGTCCAGAGCCTTCCACTCAATGGACGGAACTTCGCGCAGCTTGTTTATCTTGTACCTGGCGTCACGCCTGGTCAGCAAGGCGAGAACTTGTCTGGCTCAAGCACTTTCAATCCCCGCGCCTCGTCTAATTTCAATGCGCTCGGAAGCCAAGCGAATGCAAACGGCTGGCTCGTGGACGGCATCATCGACAACGAATACACCTTCAACACCGTGATGGTGCAGCCTTCAGTTGAATCCGTGCAGGAATTCAAGGTGCTAACCGGCACCTTCTCGGCGGAATACGGACGTGGCGCAGGTATTGTCACGACGCAGACGCGATCTGGCAGTAACGACTTCCACGGCTCTGCTTTCGAATTCCTGCGCAACAATTACTTCGATGCCCGGAACTACTTCAACTCAAAAACGACAGGAAATGGAAATCCGAATCCGCAACCGCCGTTCCGGCGCAATCAGTACGGTGCATCCATTGGCGGGCCCATTTTCAAGAACAAAACCTTTTTCTTTGCCGACTACTACGGCCAGCGTGAGATTAAGGGTAACACCTTCCTGACAACAGTTCCCACCGCC
>JAFAZU010000432.1 GCA_019239585.1 Acidobacteriaceae bacterium | reverse complement strand
ATGCGCGTGCCGGACAGGCCCGGCCTAGGCATCGAGTTGAACCCGGCAGTGATTTCAAAATTTAGGGCGGCTTCTTAGCTATGCGATCAGTCATGATGAGGAAGGCAATCAACGAGGCAATTGGGGAGCACATGCGCGGGAATGCCGAGACGGTGCTGCTGGGCCAGGATATCGGACCTTATGGAGGTACCTTCGGCGTCTATGGATCTTTGTTTGAAGAGTTCGGGCCGGAGCGCGTACGCGACGGGCCACTGTGCGAGTCATCTACTGTCGGCTTCGCAATTGGTCTGGCCATGATGGGTATTCGCTCGATCGTTGAACTGGAATTTGTCGATTTTGCTCCTTTGGCGCTGGATCAGATTGTGAACCAGGCGGCGAAAATGCACTACTTCTGCGGCGGTCAGATCACGTTGCCTATGATCGTGCGGACGCCGATTGTCAGCCGCATTGGCATGGGGCCGCAGCATTCACAAAGTCTGGAAGCGTGGTTCATGCACATACCGGGCCTGCGAGTCGTGATCCCCTCGAATGCTTACGATGCGAAAGGGCTGATGAACACGGCGCTTCGTGAGCCGAATCCTGTCATTTTTCTAGAAAATGCGAAGCTCTACAGCACGCAAACGGAGGTGCCGGAAGAACATTACGAGATTCCCTTCGGCAAAGCGCGAACGCTGCGGGAAGGTTCGGATGCGACGGTAGTGGCAATTTCAGGCACTGTGCCTGAGGCCCTACTCGCGGCGCAGGAGCTTTGGCAGGACGGCGTTTCAGTGGAGGTCATTGATCCGCGTACGCTGTCTCCTTTTGATACGGAAGGCATTGCTGCGTCGCTGCGAAAGACGAATCGCATGCTGATAACCCACGATGCCTATCAGACATGCGGCGTCGCCGCCGAAATATCGCAGCGCATGATGGAAACGGCTTTTGACTACTTAGATGCGCCGATCATGCGCGTTACCGGTCTGGATGTTCCCGTGCCCTCTGGGCCGCTGCACACAGCCGTTGTGCCGGACCGGGCGCGCATTACTGCGGCCCTTCGCGCCCTCCTCCACTAGAGAGTAAACGCATGATTCTGACAGAACAATCGGTTGGCACCCAACTCTCCCTTTCGCTCTACCAACGGATGCTGGTCATTCGCAGGTTTGAAGAAAGCGCGCTGGATCTGTTTTCGAAAGGTCTGATTACCGGTTCCACCCATCCCTGCATCGGTCAGGAGGCGATTTCCGTCGGCGCGTGTTCTGCCTTAAAATCAACCGATCTCGTCCTGGCGACCTATCGCGGGCACGGCGTTGCGTTAGCCAAAGGTGTCGATGCGAAGATAGCCATGGCGGAGTTGCTCACGCGCGAAACCGGTTGCTGCAAAGGTCGTGGCGGTTCCATGCATCTCTGCGACATAGCATGCGGGCTGCTCGGCACTAACGGAATCGTGGCGGCCCATATTCCGATTGCGGGCGGTGTGGCTCTCGCTGCTCAGTTGCGCCGCTCGGGTCAAGTTACAGCTTGTTTTTTCGGCGACGGAGCGGCATGCGAGGGCGAATTCTTCGAGACGATGAATATGGCCGCACTTTGGAAACTGCCGCTGGTCCTGATTTGCGAGAACAACGGGTGGGCCATTTCGGTCCCGGTCAGCAAATCGCAATCGACACCCGATATTGCCGACCGAGCTAAAGGCTTCGGCATGCCGGGCGTTACGGTTGACGGCAACGATGTTCTCGCCGTGCGCGAGGCGGTTCTGTCCGCTGCTGCCGCCGCCCGGCAGGGAGAGGGACCTACGCTCATTGAGTGCAAAACGGTTCGCTGGGAGAGGCACAGCGCATTTTCCAGCGGAAAACCAGTTGACCCGGAAGCGGCGCAACGTTGGCGCAAGGCCGATCCCATCCCGCGTTTTGCTCAATCGCTGCTGGATGCTGGACTCAGCCGGGCCGCGCTGGACGAAGCCGAAAGGGAAGCCACTGAAGAAGTTCGTCAGGCGGTAGAATTCGCCGTGAACTCCCCGTTGCCTGATGCAGCATCCGTGCATGAGGGCGTTTTCGCTCCGCCGGATCAGCCGCTGGGAATCAGCGGTTTGAAAAAACGACCAGGTAACGGGCTCGCTGAGTCTTTTTGAGTTTTGGACCATGCAACTGCCGCGCATCAAAATACAAACAGTCGTCCGGGCGCACCGTGAAGAGCTTGTCGCCGACGATATAGTCCATTTCGCCTTCCAGCATGTAGATAAATTGCTCTCCCGAGTGATCAAGCAACTTCGATTTCGAGGTTCGTCCATCGACGCTCACCACCATCGGCTGCATATCGCGGCGTTTCCGGCCGCGCAGCAGTAATTCGTACTTATAGTTGAAGGAACTCAGCCTGCCTTGAAAGTCTTGCCTGGACTCCTTCGGAAAGAAGACAACGGCATCATCCTGTTCAGGACCGTCGAAGAGTTCGCCAATTGGCACGTGCAGCGCATCGGCCAGTTTGGCAAGCGTAGCGATAGGAGGAGACACAACGCCGGTTTCAATTTTTGAGAGCAGCCCTTTGCTGAAGCCTGCTTTTTCGGCTACGTCTTGCAGCGTCATACTGCG
>JAFAZU010000387.1 GCA_019239585.1 Acidobacteriaceae bacterium | reverse complement strand
GACGACATCCGTACGATAAAGGATCTCGCCTCGTCCCTTGTGTTTCGCATCGTCGTGCGAGGAACCCCGTTTCTATTGAAGATCAGCACGCGTACCAACGATCCTGCGCGCCACTACGGATGCATGAGGTCGGCGGCTGAGGCAGGTCTGGCGCCGCATGTCTGGTACACCAGCGTTCCAGATCAGATCTCCATCACCGATTTCGTGGAGACTGCACCCTTTCCAGTAACGGACGCGCTGGTTCGGATACCTGCTGCGCTGCGGGCGCTGCACGCACTACCGCCGTTTCCCGCAGTGCCAAACCATATCAACACCTCCTGCATGTTCCTACTCAACAAAGGGACTGCCCTGGACGGATTCATTCGGAGCTTTCAAGCGGCGAACGTTCTCTCCTCAGGCGAAAGCGAGGAACTGTTCGCTCGATACACGCAAGTGGCTGCGGCTTACCTGCCTCACGATCCCGATCTGGTGTCGAGCCACAACGACTTGTTCAAGCCAGATAATATCCTGTTCGACGGACATCGCGTCTGGCTGGTGGATTGGGAAGCTGCCTTCTTAAACGACCGGTATGCCGACCTGGCGGTCGTGGCGAATTTGGTCGTCACCAATGACGCAGAGGAAACGGTTTATCTTCAAGAGTATTTTGGACAACCGCCAAGTGAGTATCAGCGAGCCCGATTCTTCCTCATGCAGCAGGTAACTCACATGTTCTACGCTATGGCCTTTCTCTTACTGGGTTCGTCGGGCAAGCCAGCGAATCCGAGTGAAAGGGTGCCCTCATTCAGGGACTTTCATCGGCGCATCTGGGCGGGCGAGGTCAATCTGGCGGACAGCCAGATGAAAACCGTTTATGGCAGGGTTCATTGGGAGCGGCTCTTACAAAACGTTCGGACAGCACGATGGAACGAAGCACTGAAGATCGTCTCAGATCGGCATGCGTATGCATAAGATGTGCGCCGGGCTTTGCTGGCCGTTTGAGGACGTCAGTATGGGTAAGGGAAGGAGTTGTGTTAGAAAGTGCAGCCAGGAAGAGAAACCCGGAACGGACCAACGGTACGGCAATGTGGTCCGAATAGGCACTGTCTCGGTTGAATCGCTGCTATCCACAGCCAAATGGCCGTGTTCCTTCCCATTCCTGACTGCTTTTCTCATGCAGAGAGTCTACTGTGGTCTCCGCAAGCAGAAACCAATCGAAGCCTGCGCCGTGTTTCTGGCGAATCCATTGTTCACGTTCGTCCGGTCGGACACGTGCAGGATTAAAGCGTATCCACACGGGTCCATCGCGGGAAGCGCGGGTGGACCGGCAATCGCGCCCGTATTCAGTGACCAGGAAGCTCCGAAAAGCCCTGGGTCACTGATAGAGCCGGCGAACAGCACCGAGTCTCCACTTGGCGGGTTCGGCAGGTGGCCGTGCGATGGGAAGTTCGGCGGTCCACTCGGCTCAATCTGGAACGAGAAACTGCCGAAGTGAATGTCAGTTGCCGTGAAGTGGCCGTTAATGATCGAGCCCGGAGTAAAGTCGCCGCACTGTCCGCCGCCCAAATCCAGATTCAGCAGAGCCACCGGCGGCGTGTTGTCAATCAATACGGTAACAACATTACTGCGCAAATCGTGGGCCGGATTGCCGTCCACGCTCACATCAATACGCAAGTCGAACAGGCCGCCGTCGTCGGCAGCAACAGTCTGCCAGTAGCCCATCAGGTTCGCTTCCACGTAATGCGTGGAAGAGTAATCTTCGTAGGTGTAGTAACCGTCTGCGATCGGAGCTTCCGCATGCTTCACCACATGGGAGCTTGTCCAGCCTGTCATCGAGTCCCAGGAATTGATAAAGAGCCCGATCCCTTGCGGTTCATTAACAATCGGAGCATAGAAGGTATCTGAATCGGAGTGCCGCTTTTTCATGATCCGGTATTTTGTGCCGGCTGTTCCAGACGGAATTTTGCCCGCCAGATTAATGAGCCCGCCGAAAGGACTGTCGTGGCATACGAGCCCGGTCTCGAGTGTCGAGCCGTTTGCCAGACCGGAGCTATTGATATCGATGTAGGAAACATCTCCCGCGCGGCTGAGCAATGGCGTCATGGCGTGGCTGGGCGCGCCGGGCCGAACTAGAATCAGAGTCTCAAGCCGGTTACCCCAAACCGGAACATAGTTGGGATTATTGCAAGGCGGCGCAGCGTTCCATGAAAGAATCGCCCGAATGGGAATCAGCTTCGGTCCGTTTTGGCAAAGTTGGCGATACTGTCCCAGGTCGACCGGCAGGAACACTGCATACTCCAGCCCGCCCTCCGGTATCGGATTGAAGTCATGCACGTTTACCGATGTCTGGCCCAGGCACGTCGCAAAACTGCCGCTGCCGTCCAGGTCGGCCCAAAATGTCACATACTCGAAGCTCCCGGCCGTACACGGACCGCCCGAGTAACCTGACGGCAGTTTCACGCGTACCGTGCCGATTAGCGCTTCGTTGTCGCCCGGATAGTAGCCGATACATTCCAACTGTTCGTAGCTGGTATTGCCTTGTCCGGAGGCGATGGCAGCGGCAATCGGACCAAACAATTGTTCGCTGCTGAACCCGGCGAACGGGAATTTATAGCCAGCTGTCATTAGGTTCTGCGTCAATTGCGGCTGCTCTAGAACGGCAAGAGCTTCCTTGAGCGCAAGGCGATGCGGCTCCACTTTCTGGTCTTTGTACAAGTCCTGCAGCTCGAAAGCGGAGAGCGTTTTGGCGGCTTTGGCGCTGATCTCGGTTTTGGGATCGACAACTTCTTCCAGAACCTGCGGAAGCTTCACATTCGCCAGCGTAAAGATATCACCCAAAAGAAACAGACTGAGCTTCGCTACCTGGATAAACGTATTGTGAACATTACCCCAGACCGGGATGTGGTTCGGCGCATTCGGCGGATTAGGCGTGTTCCACGAAAGAATCGTCCGCGCGCGGATGATATTGCGTTGCGAGCAGAATTTTTTCGGCGGATTGATCTTGAGCGAGCAGGCATACTCCAGCCGCTGGTTACCGCGCGCTGCTGCCGCAACATCGTAGACAGTGAAATAGACTTCGCCCTGATCCTGCCATGTCGCTCCGTCATCGAACGATAAATAAAACCGTACGTACTCCTGTGACCCGACGCCACAAATCCCGCCTCCATATCCGGTTATCTGCTTGATATAGACAACGGCCTCTAGAAGACTGAGCTGCGGTTCAAAACCGACGCAGCCGATTTCCTCGTAAGTGGTGTTCCCGGCAATATTCAAGACCGATTGAAGCGGACTATTTGCGAGATTGCCGAAGTAGTTTGGATTGGTAAGAATGAGCGATCTGAATTGCGCTCGCTCTTTAAGATGAGGCAAATCCGCTGCCGCGACTGACTGCAGGTCATTTAAATTATCAGGCATACAAATTCCTTTCGTGGCCAGAACCGTTCCACACAGATTGGTTATTTAGTTGTGACCGGAAAGCCCCAAGCGTTTCATGCGCTGAGAGTAAAAAGCGGGATAATCCACTTACAAAAGAGAAGCCCCCTCTACAGTCGGACTGGTCTCCTGGTCTTGTCCTGCTCATGACTCAGGTGCTTTGTAGATGATGAAAGGCTATGAGCTTTTCCTTCCATAACGGGCGTCTGACTAGGGCGGACTGGTACTCCCTCGCTCTTGCCCTTGCTTTCCTACTGACGGGAAGCAACCTTATGGTTTTCTACTCTAGGAACCACCCACGGCCCTCGTCCGTTTACCGCATTGGAGCCGATCATGCTCCGCCGTACTATTTCCTTCGGCCCGATGGCTGTGTGGAAGGGCTCGCTGTTGACGTGCTGAACGAAGCGGCGCGACGGCGCGGCATCCGGCTTCAATGGGTTCCGTTACGGATACAGTTGGACGAAGCTTTTAAACGCAATCTGGTAGACCTTTGGCCCGCCGTTACGCCAACTCCTGACCGTACAGCTCATTTTTATCTGACAACGCCTTGGCTGAAGAATAATTATTGCCTTCTCTCCCGCCGCGAAGAGGCAATCTCAGGGCCGAACAGTTTACGTGGGCGCACTGTAGCGTTTCGTGAAAGCACTTTCATCAATCAAATAGCCCGGCGCGTTTTGAAGGAGTCTCAGCTTGCATTTAAACAGACCCGCGAACAGGCTGTTGAAGCGGTTTGCCGAGGGGAGGCGTCGGCAGCGTTGGTAGAAACAAGGTACCTAGACTCCTTTCTCTTGCAGCGCCCTGCCATATGCCGGAATGCGGATTTCCGGATCGACGTATTAAAGCAGTTTACGGGTGACCTTTCGATTATGTCTACAGCAGCGGCGGCTCCGGTTGCGGATGCGCTGCGGGCGGAAATCTCCCATTTGGCGTTGGACGGCTCGCTGTCAGATAGCCTAGAGCGCTGGAGCGCTTTCGGTGCGGTGGAAGCCCGCTCCATTTACGCGCTGGCAGGAGCCGAACGAAGCAATCAAATTTTCCGCTACGGTCTTCTGGGGTCGCTATTCACGGTCCTGATTCTGATCTGGCAGATCCGGCGGGCGCATACTGCTCGTGTTCAGGCCAACATCGCCCAGGGGGCGGCGGAACGGGCCAGCCAAGCCAAAAGTGAGTTTCTGGCGAACATGAGCCACGAAATCCGCACCCCTATGAATGGCGTGCTGGGAATGACATCGCTGGCCTTGGACACGGAGCTGACAAGCGAACAACGGGATTTTATTGAGCTGGCGCACAGTTCGGCTGAGTCGCTCCTCCGCATCATTAACGACATTCTCGACTTCTCAAAGGTTGAGGCCGGGCACCTCGCTCTTGATCCGGCGCCGTTTGTTCTGAATGAACTAGTCGGGCAAATATCCAAAACAGTGGCTCTGCAGGCGCGCGAAAAACCTTTGAAGTTTGCTTGCGAGATTGATACCGATATTCCGCAACAGCTCGTGGGTGACTCCTTACGGCTTCAGCAGGTACTGACCAATCTATTAGCCAACGCAATTAAATTTACGGCCTCAGGTATTGTGGCGTTATCGGCGCGTTTGGATGGGTTCGCAGGAGAGAATTGCCGAATCTGCTTCGAGGTTTCTGACACCGGAATCGGCATCCCGGAAGATAAGCTGGTGTGCATCTTCGAGCCCTTCAAGCAAGCTGATGGTTCCACTACGCGGCGCTATGGCGGCACCGGCTTAGGATTAACCATTTGCCGCCAGATTGTGTCAATGCTGGGTGGTCAGCTTTGGGTCTGCAGCCAAGTGGGAAAAGGTAGCACGTTCGGGTTTACGGCTCAATTTGCAGTGCAACCATCACACGAAATTCTCGAAAAAGCCACTGAAGCTGAGATTACCGTCACGCGACACTGAAGGAATGGATGGGGACTCCGGAGCTTTTGAACTGAACATTGCAGTCGAGCCAGACGACATTGACCAATTCGGCCATGTCAACAACATCGTTTATATCCGCTGGGTGCAGGATGCGGCAGCGGCGCACTGGACCGCGATTGCTCCTGCATCTGACCGGGAAAAGCTCCAATGGGTGATTGTGCGCCACGAAATCGACTACAAGCAAGCGGCATTTCTCGGTGACGAAATCATTGCCAGAACCTGGGTAGGGAACGCCCGGCGCATCCGGTTTGAGCGGCACACCGAGATACTGCGCGCACGCGACCGGGCCATTCTGGCAAAGGCCGTAACGCTATGGTGCCCCATTGATACCGGTACCGGAAAGGTCACACTGGTCAGCCCCGAGCTAAGGGAAATGTTTTTTCGACAGCCCTCCGGAGTGAATTACATGGATTGAGTATATTCCGCCGCTCTCCTGGGCGCTCTCGGGCTCTGGAACAGCCTTCGGGCCAGCCCGAAACCTAACAAGCTCAACAAGGTCGCCGCGCTGACGGCAACGCCGTAATAAAAACTCTTGGGCCTGTAGACGAATCGAACAGTATGTTTACCCGGACTCAACAGAACACCCCGAAACATGTAATTGGCCGTGAACCAAGTTTCCGGGCGACCATCAATGTCCACGGTCCAGCCAGGATAGTCACTGTCGTTCAGCACCAGAATGCCGCGCTGATGGAGCGTCGCTTCTATCGAGACAGATTGCGATTGGTACGAAGTTATTTTGGCTGGCTGCTCTCGCCTGGGCTGTCCGCGGTTTACCTCCGCAAAGCCCATTTGTTGTTCCGCGCTGGAAGTTGACGCGTCGACCACTACCGTTTGAAAAACGTCGAGATTCGAATCAGCAAGCCTTCGGAGAACCTCTTGATCGCCGGTGCGGATGTCGGCCCGGTAGTAAATGGCGGCGCGAGGCAAAACCTCCGGCTCATATCGATACACGCGAACTTCACCCTCATATATAGGCGTGAACGGCAGTGCGGATGCGGTTAGCCGATTGTTCCGGGCGGGCCCGCCGTCAAGCTGGAAATTCGACCAGGCGGCCCAGTCAAAAGCTGAATCTCCCTTGGGCCCTGGATCGGTCGAAAACAGTAATCGAATCGATTGTCCTTGGTATTTGCTCAGGTCCACCTCGCCGTCCATCCAGCGCTGCTCACTCGGGTTGTGCTTTGGATCGATATAGTTTGAGAAAACTTTCGATATAGCGCCGGAAGGTGTCTCTACTTCGACACTGAAACCGACTCCATCGCTTGCAGTTTTATCAAATACCGCAGGATCGAGAGCATAGGAAAAACGAAAGGTTCGGGCATTTCCCACCTGAAGCCTGTAAGGGAGTCGCGCATAGGGCGGGTGCTCGCCTAGCCCTTCCCGCGCATCTCCACGAATAGCAAGATCCCGGCGTCCAACATTGGCGCTTGCGCCGGATGCTAGGAGCTGTTGATTCTGCCTCAGAACATCCTCGAGAATTGTGTTCGATACGCCGAACGGCCTCATGCTGCCGATATATTTGACCGACGAAATTTGAAGCAGACGTTGCGCCGAAGGGGCGCTTATATCATAGTCGCCTGTGCCAACGAAACGGTCTATCAAATCGCCATCGGCAGCTTTGCCGGAGATGAAGTTGCGAACAAATGGAAGATACTTCTTGTAGTAGATTGCATCCAAGTTCCGGATATCGAATAACTCAAAAGCCGCTGCCCAGTTCGGAAACAGCACCGCGTCCTTGGCGAAAATGCGGTAACGATCTGCCGCTTCTTTCTTCAATACACGTAGATACGGCGCTCCGGCATAAGCGTTATGCGCTTGGTTAGGAATCTTGTTAAAGAAGTAATAGACAGGAGCAATGTAGTTCAGGATCAACTCGGCGGACAAAAGCGAAAGCAGCGCTACACTCAACCGCCTGTTCGTTGCACGGTAGCCAACGGTATCTAACCTTTCACGGCTGAATAGGATGAAAACAAGTGCTGCACAGAAGAGCGCGCAAACAGGCACAGCAACGGCTGTGAGTGGGATTGTGGCCCTGACGTGCCAGGCTGAAACCTCCTGCATTAGGGTGCGCCACGAGCAGGCCAGCGCCAGCGGAATCAGGAGGAACGCAAGGCCAAGGGCTGCAACCTGCGTGCGATAGGAAACTTGAGACCGGACAAAGCGTTCCAGCCCGATCGCGCACAATATTGACACGCATGCCGATACAGCTACTTCCCCATACTTGGCAAACCACACCAGTTTGTACAGGGGCAGGTAGCCGATGATGTTAATGGGTGGGAAACCGTAACGCTTCAGCACGGTGGTGAGAAGGTAAACAGCGCAAAAACAGGTAAGAGGACCAAAGGAGCCTTGGCGGCGCTCCTCTTTGCGAAAAAGGCCGGCAACGGCGACAACTATAAGGAGTACCCCCACCAAACTGATGTAGTTTCTTAAACCTTGCCGGTCGGGACCGAGCGGGTTAGTGAACAGCGGACCCGTTAACAATGGAAAAAAGTAGGTGAAAATGGATATGCCGAAAGGATCGTGCTGCACACCCATAACAACTCCGCCTATGTTGGCGGACTGATGTGAATCATATGAGCGGGTCAGGAATTCCCCAAGCGGTAGCAGCAGAAATACGGAAAGACCAATGCCGACCACCGTACTCAGAGCTAGGCGCAGTGTGGTATCTTTCCAGCTCCCGCGCAAACTTTTATCAGACGTGATTCGAAAGAGCAAGTAAAGATAAATAAAGGTCAACACCATTAGGCTGCTCTCGGGCATCCCACCCAGAAGGACTAAAGAGACAGCGACAGAAAACCACGTCAAAGTTCGGTAACCTGGCCTTCTGAGAAGATGCTCTCCTGCCCATAAGCTCACAGGCAGCATGATCTCGACGCTCAGTTGAGGCATGGTGATAAACAGAACGTAATACCCGGCCAGCATGGATGTAATACTCCCAGCCAATGCCGGAATGAAGGAGACAAAGAATCTGAGATACAGGTACATGCAAATACCAGCCACAAACAGGCGCAGCAGAATATACCAGTTGTAAGTTCGCGGCGTGAGACAAAAAGATAATGCAGCACTAAGCGGGTAAAACGGTTGGGATTGCATGTTTGCCGCTAACGGCACTCCGTAACCCTGGTAAGGGTTCCAAAGAGGCACGGTATGTTTCTGCCAGTATTGAAGTCCTATGAGCTTAAACCAAGGTTCAGTCTGGAAGCCTGGGCCGCCTGAGTCGAGTACTTTCGGGAAACTGATGTTGACCGGTTTTCCTGCCCATGCGCCGCTTGGCAGGACACTCGACGCGTCCTGGGAACTGGCTAAAAATGTTTTGTTTCCCCAGATATAGGGGAAAAAACAGACATGCAGCACGGCAATGAGAAGCAGGGCTGCGCGAAGATTCTCTCGGTCCCAAAGGGTTCTTATTTGAAGGTATCTATTCAACCGGTGCCGATTTAACTTCAATTCTTACTCATTTTATACGCCGCACTCGCCTGTTCCATCCTCCCTTCTATGCCGGATCTAAGCGTGCTACCCTCATTCATTTGAAGGGCATAGGTTCAGTGCTCCGGGCTGGGCTCAACAGATTTTTTCCGCCTCAAACCGACTCTGCTCCTTTTCAGGTGAGCCGGGCTGGGCTGGACGGGTTTATTGACTCCGTCCAAGTTGACCCCAGCGGGATTATTCGAATCGTGGGCTGGAGCAAGAACGAATTCAATACGGAGCGAATTCCATCTGTTTACCTGGATGGGCAACTGATCCCTTTTCTCCAGCATTTTAGATTTCAAAGACCGGATGTGGTTGCGAGTCCGAGCGCAGCTTTTTCGCAAACAGGTTTGGCCCTGGACTACCTGGTTCCCGAGTCTATGACAGGACCATCAAAAGTTCTTGAAATACATTTGGGAGAAAGCGGTCACTTACGCTTCGAGTCAGATTTCAACTTTATCCGCCCTGATTATCGTTCTCTGCTCAGTATGAATGAGGTTTGTCATCGCGAGCAGATCTACGGATCGGGCCCGCCCAATACGGAGGTGCATCCCGAAGTTCTGGAACTCGTTAAGAACCTTAAGGGGCCGCTCCTCGATTTCGGTTGTGGGCGAGGCGTCCTCATCGGCAAATTGCGGCGGCTTGGGACGGAAGCGTACGGTTTGGAATTGGACTCAACGATTATACGCGAATCCATCTCACCGCAACAGGCAAAGTTTATTACTCTCTATGATGGATCATTTCCCTCGCCATTTGAGGATGGCCGCTTTCGTTCAGTTTTGTGCTCTGAAGTTTTGGAGCACATTCCTGATTACCAGTCGGCAATCCGGGATATAGCCCGACTTGCAACCGAAAAGGTCATATTTACGGTGCCTGACGCAAGCGCTATACCCATTGGATTTCGCCACGGTGCTGTCCCTTGGCATTTGCTTGAAGGAACACACGTCAACTTCTTCACCCAGCGGAGCTTAGAACGCGCTCTGCAGCCCTACTTTTCAAAAATTGAATTTGGACGCATTGGCGCCTCCCGCCTCAACGATACATCGTTCTATGTCAGCTTGGCGGCGATTTGTGTGAAAGGGAGTTGAGTCCGGCGTTCCTTTATTTGCCGCCTAAATGCA
The DNA here is from genome assembly GCA_019239585.1 of Acidobacteriaceae bacterium. GTDB lineage: Bacteria > Acidobacteriota > Terriglobia > Bryobacterales > Bryobacteraceae > Bog-105. Next base: position 27 of record JAFAZU010000387.1, on the reverse strand, counting down.
CCGCACCTGCATAGCCGGTCATCTCCA
>JAFAZU010000275.1 GCA_019239585.1 Acidobacteriaceae bacterium | reverse complement strand
AGAAGCTCTTTGGCGAATGACGGCCTCGGCTGGGGCAAGCTGCCGGGACAAGATCAGCGGCACATTTGGTTTTAGAATGCCTGCTTTTTCTCCGGCAATCAGTTCGAGGCTGTGGCCCAGGAAAGATTCATGATCAAAAGAAACCGGCGTGATGACACACAGTTCAGGGTGAATGACGTTCGTGGCGTCGAGCCGCCACCTAGGCCGACCTCAATCACGCTAATCTCGCAGTACTTCTGAAACAGCAGGAAAGCCATGGCAGTTACGGTTTCAAAGTAGGAGGGATGAGCGTCAATCCTGTTCTCAAGTAACAGATCTTCCACTGCCTGATGAACGATGTCGAAGGCAGCAGCAAACTCCCTATCGCTCACCGGCTGACCATTCATCTGAATACGCTCAGTCGGTTCAATCAAGTGCGGGGAAGTATAGAGTCCGGTTCGGTAGGGAGTCTCCGCGAGAACGCTGGCGATCATAGCGCAAGTGGAGCCCTTGCCGTTTGTTCCTGCAACGTGAATAAAACGTTGACCACGTTCCGGATGTCCGAGCGCCATTAATAGTGCCTGCATCCGCTCCAATCCCCACTTCGCGCCTACCTTTAGTTCATTACCAAGCGAATAAAGAAAGCGGACGGAGTCTGGATAGTTCATGAGCGCTTCAGCAAGGGAGCGATCAGGTCAAAAACATCCTGGGCGACGATTTTATTACCTTCGCCATTCGGATGAATGCCGTCAGGCTGCATGAGCTGCGGATTCTTGTACACGTTCACGAGCAGGAACGGGATAAGAGGAATTTTATGTTTTTTCGCCAACTCCGGGAACATGGCTGTGAAAGGCTTGACGTAATCGGAGCCGTAATTGGGGGGCAGGGTGATGCCAAGCAGAACAAGCGGAATTTTTGCTTCCTGGATGCGCGTAATCATTTCGTCCAAGTTTTTGCGAGTGGATTCTACGGGAATGCCGCGCAGACCGTCGTTGCCGCCAAATTCCAGTACGACCAAGGCCGGATGCGTCGCAATGACATTATCAATGCGAGCCAGCCCGTCCGTGGTGGTATCACCGCTCACGCCTTGGTTATCGACCCGATACTTGTACCCGTGTTGCTGCAGCAGGTCCTGCAGGTCGTCAGGATAAGGTCGTCCCGCTACGCCCGCCGTAAGACTGTCGCCAAAAGTGACGATAGCCGGGCCTTCCAGTGGGGTTGTAACCGGGTTTATGGAACTGGGCGCTGCTTCCGTACGTTGTTCTTGAGTAGGGGCTGCGGGTTTCTCTCCACAATTAGTCGCCAGCAGGATCGTTATCGAACAAAATACCGCTGCGAAAATAAGACTAGACCGCTTTCTCTCCACATCTTCAAGATTGACATGCATTCTTCCACGGTTTCGCCCGACACGATCCAAGTAAGCCATCTGTTCAAGACAATCAACAATGGCTCCAACACGGTTGAAATTTTACGCGATATCAGCTTTTCCGTTCCGGCAGGACAGTTTGTCGCCATTATGGGAGCATCGGGCAGCGGAAAAAGTACTTTGCTTGGTCTGCTGGCGGGTCTCGACACAGTAACTTCCGGCAGCATTGTGCTGGATGGAACAGATATCAGCCGTATGCGCGAGGATGAATTGGCGCGGCTGCGGGGAAAAAAAATCGGCTTCGTTTTCCAGTCATACCAATTAGTGCCGACTTTGACGGCAGAAGAAAACGTTCTACTGCCTTCCGAGTTGACCGGAGCGGACCGTGGGGTACGGCAGCGTGCCAAAGATCTGCTGGAACGGGTGGGTTTGCTCGGGCGGGCGCATCACTATCCGGTGCAGCTATCAGGCGGCGAACAGCAGCGTGTGGCTTTGGCGCGGGCGTTTATCACGCGGCCCCCCATACTGATGGCGGATGAGCCAACCGGGAATCTGGATAGCGCAAATGGTCAGCATGTGCTCGATCTTCTTTTGCAATTGAACCGGGAGGAGCGGACCACCTTGGTGCTGGTGACGCATGACCGGCATTTAGCCGAGTACGCGGACCGGGTCATTACGCTTTCAGATGGGCAGGTGCTGCACGATGAGTTGGTCGGTCAGGAAGCGAGGGCTTGAGGGCTTAACGATGTTTTTGCAAACGGCTTCCAAAGTTGCTTGGCGAGATTTACGGGCGGCTCCGGCCAAATTCATCTTCGTGGTGTTGGCGGTGGCGGTAGGCGTGGCAGCCCTGAGCGGAGTTAAAGGGTTTGGCTATGCGTTCAAAGGCATGCTGCTCAAAAACGCCAAGCAGTTAATTGCCGCCGATGTGCAGGCGCAAACCTGGAATAACCCGACGGCAGATCAGCTTCGGCGCATGGAACAAATTGGATCTCAATTCGGCCGGTTAACGCGGGTAACGGAAACAATTTCTATGGCCCGTTCCGACACGCAGCGAGTGCCGCAAATGGTTTCGGTGAAAGCCGTCGATCCATCATCTTATCCGTATTACGGGAATCTCGGTTTAAAACCTCCTCGTCCGCTTGCCACTTTGTTGTGTGACGACTCCTCGGCGGTGGTGACGCCCGAGTTGCTGATGCGGTTAAAGGTGCAGCCTGGTGATCAAATTCAATTGGGCGGCAAAGCATTTCGGATTGCGGGAACGCTGACAGCGGAGCCGGATCGCTTGGCGTCCGGGTTCGGGCCGGG
>JAFAZU010000257.1 GCA_019239585.1 Acidobacteriaceae bacterium | reverse complement strand
CTTTATGCCGCTTGCTTGGAGAGAAGCGGCTCTACAATCTCGTACATATCCTTGGCTGCTCTGCGTGCATCACTCAAGGACTTATTGAAGTCGCGCGGCTCTTTGGCATTGTGCCGATTCAGCACCGCATAAAAGGCACGAGTGCCTTCCTCTTCACCCAAGGACTTAATCAGGTTTGCCTTGAACATATCGAAGACCTGCATGCGGCCTTCCGGCTTGAACATCTGACGCCACAAGCTCTGTAAGCCCTCCGGAACGGTCTTGCTGCCCTTAAATGAGGGGGTTGACGCTTGCGCCTCTGCCGCTGCCTCCGGTGCAGGCTGAGCTTGAGCTGCAGGCTTCGACGGGATTGCTGCCGCCGGAACCTGTTCCTGCTGTTCGGCACGCTGCTGTTGCAACTTCTGATCGCGGACATAGTCCGCCGCTGCCTGTGTGCCCACCGGGTTGCCGCCCGTATGAATGGCTTCAACCTCGATGTAGTCTTCCAGATCCTGGGTGAAGTAGTCACTGGCGTTGGTGGCACTCAGAGTCGCGGCCACATAGGCGCGCTTCTGCGCAATCTTCTGGACGGTGTTGATGATATCGGCAAACTCCGTGTTCGGCACACGATACATGGTCATGTCCATTTCGTAGGCCGGACTGGTCGTGCCGTCCTTTTTCATTTTGTTGATCTTGCGCGCCTTGCCATCGGCGATGGCACCCTTCCACTTGGCCCAGTACTCGGCTGGTTTGCCGTACTGCCCCGTGGTTTCCGCCTTATTGATGGCAAACTCGAACTCGTTGATCGCGCCGCCGCGAGTAGCCAGAGTATTCTTGTCCAGGCCCATGCGGTTCACGGTGTTCTCATCTACCCAGCGGTAGCGGTACTTGGCTTCCCAACTGGAACAGGAGCCGATGCCCTCGCCCATTTGGAAATCACCCCGGAAAAGCTGGCATTTAAAGCGGTAGTAGAACAAAGGCTGGCCGTACTTCTCGCCGCGCCAATCTTCGACTACGACTTCCAGCACGTAGCGCGGGGTCAGGCCAAAAAAGGTGCACAGCTTCTCAGCCCCGGGCTTGAGTAAAGTATCGCGATCCGAGCCGGGGTTCTTGCCAAAGTCGATGCCTTCCTTCAGAACACCCTTGACGAAGTCCTTGAAAGCCTGATAACGCTGTAGTGCAGCTTCGGTCGTAAAAACCGGCATAAAATTAGCGGCTAGGTCGACCGGCTGTTGAATCAATTCCGTACTCATCGAGCTACTTTCCTTTCCCAGAACATACAAGCTTAAGCGTCGATCAAGTATGCCCTTCGTTGAATTCCTATCCTTTGGTCGTGCTAAAGCTGGCAGCTTATTATGTTAGATTCGTTACGCTATCTGAAAGATTCCGCAGCCTGATCCTTTAAACCACTGATACGAAAAGGAAAAGCTTTGCTGCGTACAGGTCAGATCTCATCACTTTCGCCCACTTGTTCGCGCTCTGCACATAGCACAAAACCATCTGCTACCACTATACCACCAAAGGAGAAGAAAAGGAGAAAATCTCAGAAAAATTTTAGTGTGGAAAATTTCCGTAAGGACCGTTACATAAATTTGTAAATTTCCTGTAAAACTTGTCCCGCAAACCTTGGAGGAGATCCATGGGTTCCTCCAAAAGCTTACACTTTTAGATACATACATTCACCAGTGATCCCCAACACGTCCATGAAGAGTGTACTTGTCATTGATGATGACCCGAGTCTGCGCGATACGATTGCTGTCATTCTGGAGCAGGCAGAGTTTCGCCCCTTGCTGGCCGGTGACGGTTTGGCCGGTCTGGAAAGCGCGCTCCTGAACAAGCCGGATCTGGTGCTGGTTGATCTCCGCCTTCCTGGCCTAAGTGGTTCCGAGATCTGTCAGCAACTTCGCCAAGGAGGCAGTGCTGTGCCGATCATCGCCTTAAGCGCCGTGGATGAAGAGATTGATAAGGTCCTGCTTCTGGAAGTGGGGGCCGATGATTATGTGACAAAACCATTCGGCGCGCGCGAGCTTCTGGCGCGCATTCGTGCCGTGCTCCGGCGTTCTTCGCCGAATTTGCGGCGGATCGTGCAGTTCGGCGATATCACCATCGATTTTGAGCGCAGATCCGTTTGCCGGAATGGAGAAAACATCAAAATGACTCCTGCCGAGTACAATTTGCTGACTTTTTTCCTCGGGAATCCTGACAAACCCCTGACCCGCGACATGATCCTGAATTCGGTCTGGGGGTATGAATGCTTTCCTAATACCAGAACCGTGGACGCGCATGTGGTCAAGCTGCGCCAGAAGCTGGAAGTTGATCCCGTCAACCCACGTCATTTTTTAACAGTTCACGGAGTCGGATATCGCTTTATAACCTGAAGGTATTTCAACTATGCTCTTCAGATGGACCTCTCCCCTGGCGAAAATACTCTCCGCTTTGTTTGTCTTGGCAAGCGTTGCAGCATGGGCGCAATCCCCGGACGGGAACACTGCCATTCTCGAACGGCTGGACCGTTTGGAAAAGCAGAATCGTGAACTGCTGGAAGAAATCAAGCAGCTTCGCGAACAGATACAAAAGTCAGCAGCCCCAACCAACAGCACAGGGGAGGAAAAGGCTGAAGTAAACGAGCACCGAGTCGACGAGTTAGCCCAAACCAAAGTCGAAGCCTCGCAAAAGTTCCCGATACAACTGACGGGCATGGCTCTCTTTAATGCATTTCTCAACGGGCGCTATGGTGGGAGCGCGCAGTATCCTGTTGTAGCCGGATTGAATGAGGGGCAATATAACAATGGCGGTTCGTTCCGGCAAAGTATTATCGGCTTCCGCTTTCAGGGTCCAACTACACTGCTGGGCGGGAAAATTTCCGGCTCGTTATACCTGGACCTGTTCGGCGGAAGCGGACAAAGCCTGAACCAGATCGTGCGCCTGCGCATCGCAAAAATTCAGGCAGATTGGGCCAGAACAACAATTTCTTTCGGGCAGGACAAGCCTCTGATCTCCCAGCGTGAGCCTAATTCATTAGCCCAGATCGGGGTCTCGCCCTTGACAGCTGCGGGTAATCCTTGGCTCTGGCTACCGCAAGTGCGCCTGGAACAGCGCTTTCCTGTGACGCCAAAGTTTCTGTGGAAAGCCGAAGCCGCCATTCTTCAAACCAATGAATACTCCAATGTCCCAGCCAGCGCTATGAGCCTGATCGAGAGCCCCCGACCTGCTTTCGAGACCCGCGTCAGCGCCCGTTATCAGTGGAACGAAAACCAGACGATTGAACTCGGTACAGGCGCTCATACCAGCACCACGCACTTTAACGGCTTTTCGGTGCCGTCCCGTTTATT